>NZ_CAXCAM010000013.1:0-72538 GCF_963980585.1 uncultured Ilumatobacter sp. | reverse complement strand
TCCAGCTCACCATCCAGCTCACCGTCGGCGGCGAGCACGTCCGTGACGAGTTCCTCACGGTCCTCGAGCGGATCAGCCGACTCAAGGACGGGATGACGACGCATGAACGCCAACACCACTCCGCCTCCGATCACCGCGGCGACGGCAACCCACTGGTTCCAACGGAGGCCGGCCAATTCATCGGCACGGTCGATGCGAAGTCCCTCGACCCAGAAGCGCCCGAGGCCGTAGCCGATGACGTACATCGGCATCAACTGGCCAAGCGGCGGACGATACTTGCGATCGATCCACAGCAGCACCGCGCAGAGGGCCAGGCTCCAGAGCATTTCGTAGAGAAAGGTGGGATGGAACGTCGTGCCGCTCGCGAACCCCTCGAGTAGGTGCGCGTCGTCAATTTCGAGTGCCCATGGGAGATCCGTCGGTCGGCCGTAGAGCTCCTGGTTGAAATAGTTGCCAAGCCGGCCGATCGCTTGGGCAAGCGGGATAGCCGGCGCTGCGCAGGTGGCCGCCATCGACATCGAAATGCCCTTGCGCCTGGCGACCAGTAGGCCCGTGGGGATGCCGAACGCCAGCCCACCGGGGATGCCGAGACCACCCTCCCAGAGCTTTGGGATCGCGGCGTAGTTGTCGATGAATCGATCCCAGTCGGTCGCAACGTGATAGAGCCGAGCGCCGATGACACCGGCGAGCACCGCCCAGATCGCGATCGAGCTCGCATCGTCGGTCGTGCCAGCGCCGCGTTCTTCGAGCCGCTTGCCGAACAGCCAGACCGCGGCGACGACGCCCAGTGCGATTGCCAGGCCGTAGATGTTCAGGCTGAGCGGACCGATATCTATCGAATTGAACGACGGCGACGGAATACTCGCCACAACGCTGTGCGAGCCGGCGAGTGCAGAGATCGGCATCAGCAGTCAGGCTCCCGTAACCCGGGCGACAAACGTCGCGGCGCCAGACGTGATGGTGTCGCGGTCATAGTCCTGGGTGGCGACGTGGAAGCTTCGGTCGAGCCAGACGTGATCAAGTTCGCCACCGACGGTCGCTGCGAGATGCTCGCTGCTCTCGGGCGGAACAACGTGGTCATTGTGCGACGTGTAGAGCAGCACCGGCATCTTGAGTTCGCCGTAGCGCTCAGCCATCGGAGCGAGGCCGTCGTTTTGCAGCGAGAGCAGCGCAACGAGCGGGGTGCCCTCGTAGGCGATCTCGGTGACGTCGGGGTCAGCGATGTCAGAGCCGATTCCTGGCATCACCGTGTTGCCGTCGTCGACCATCTCTTGGAGCATTGCCACGACATCGTCGGGTTGGGCCTTCGTCGCCGGGTTGACCAGCACGAGCCCGGCCACGTCGCCATGCTGCAGCCCCGTCCACAGGGTGAGCGATCCACCCATGCTGAGCCCCATGACCACGATCTTGTCGGTACGAGCGGCGAGGCGCTGATAGGCAGCTTCGACTTCCCCCGTCCAATCGGCCCAGTCGGTGGTGAGCATGTCGTCGACCGACGTGCCGTGCCCAGGCAGCCGCGGGAGCTCGACGTGATAACCGAGCTCGGCAAACGCGTTGGCCTGGATTCGCATCGAGGATGGGTTGCCGGTGAATCCGTGCAGCACGAGCACCCCTGCGCCCCTGGTGCCGGCGTGCGACATCGGTTCGCAGCCAGGAATGATCGTCACGTCGCTCATCGGTGCCTTTCTACTTGCTGATGCGGCCCGACCGGTCCCAACGCAACTCGTTCAGCGAATTGTTCGCAACGGTCGCGCGCTCTCGACAAGCTCTCACCGACGACGATGCTGGGTGGCTCGGCAGGCTCCGCGTTGCCGAAGGCGGCGCAGCCTGCCAGTCTGACTGCGCGATGACGGGGCCGAATCACGACGAGGTTGGGGACGACGACCTTGACCCGTGGGCGCCTGGCGGCGCGATGGCCCACGCGCCCCAGTCGCAGCGCCCGGACACGGAGTTCAAGTTCAGGTCGATCGACGCGGCGGCACCACCTGCATCAGGCCGTTCTCGAGCCGAGGCAAACGACCTCGCTCCGAGCGGCCTTGGTCCCACTCCGACCGACGCCGGTGGACACCGTGGACGCTGGCTCGCCGGAAGCGCGCTGGTGATGGCGTTGGCCGTCGGCGCGGTTCTGGTCACCGCAGATAACGACAACGGCGAGACGCAGGACACCTCAGGTACGTCCGAGCAAACGAGCCCCTCCACCGACGCAGCCGACAATCTGCCAGCGGTGACTGCACCGCGCTCCACCCCTCCGCCGCTCCTCGCGGACGTACCGGCTGCCGAGTCCCAAGTCGGGGGGCCGGCAGAACGACTCGTCCTCGCGGCGGCACCGCGCGAGTTCATCGTCGACCTCGCACCAGAACTCGCCACAATCAACCCCACCGAGGTCGTAGCGCTCGGTGTGTCCGGCCTGTACGAGATCTCGCTTCCCAGCGGCCGCGTGCGCGTCACCGACATCGGCTTCTCGACTGAACGAGCACAGGCTGTCGCCAACGATCAGGTTGCGATTGTCTGGCCCACGCCAGAGTCGCGGGCGCAGGCGATCGGTATCGACGGCACGGTGGCGGTCCCGGAGCCAGCGGTCGACGCTGTCAGCTGGTCCCCCGCCACGAATCAGATGTATCTGTGGACCGAGCAGGACAACGGCGCCGTTGCGACAGAGTTGAGCGTCCGCGATCTCGAGCTGCGGTGGCAAGCGGCCGGTTGGATTGACCCGACGGACGGAGCCTCGCCATTGATCGACCTCGACGGGGCGCTCTTGCGTCAAGACACCGGCGGCGTCTATCGCGTGAACTCGGCGTCGACCGATCTTCTGACAACGGGCGATGTTGTGTCGACGGGGGCCAACCATCTCCTGCTGCGCGAGTGCGACGCGACACGCTCGTGCGAACTCCTCACGGTGGATCGGAATGGCGAGCAACGCGCATGGCCCGTCGACCTTCCACCGGACGTCAGGCCACAACTGGTCGGGGGGCTCTCACCGGGCGGAGATGCCCTGCTGTTCAATCGCCAACGGATCGCTGCCGACGTGGCATCCGATCTCGGCGTACTGGAGCTCACGGACGGAACTTCCCGAAGCTTGCGGGCGCCACCGGGCCAGGAGTTGACCGCGGCGTGGGACACGAACGGCACAGGTGTTGTCATCGCCGACTCCGAACTCATTTACATCGACCGGTTCACCGGGACGGCGACCATTGTCGCAGCCGGCCTCCCGACACTGCGTTCAGTTTCGACGCGGCGACCGGCGGCAACGCCCGTGTGCGAAATACTGGCCATCTCGCAACCGCGGTTCGCGCTGATGGCCGCTGGTGGCGATACGAATACTGCGTCACCACCAGCGTCAGCCGTCCTCAACCGGCTTGTTGCAGTTCTCCCCGCCGGGCTGGTCGGCCCGGCAGCGCCGCTGATCAACTTTGTGACCGGGTTCGTGTCGCCTGAAGTGGCCGATAGCCAGACCGTTGCCAACTGGCCGGCCGACGTGCAAGCCGGCCTCGACGCGCTCAACAGCTACGCAGCTACAGAGTGTCCGCTCATCGTTCGATAGACGCCTCGTCGAGCAGTCAGACGTACGGATCAGCGTCGGTTCGCGGGAGCCCCCACCAATCATCAGGAGCTGTCTCCGACGTCCAGTCCGGGTCGGGATAAATGCAATCGACGGGGCATGCCGGGAGGCACTTGTCGCAGCCGCTGCACAGCTCAGGGATGATGACGACGTCGGCGCCGTGGTTGAAGATCGCCCCGAAATTGGGGGGACACGCCCGCAGGCAGGCATCACAGTTGATGCACTCAAGCATCTCGATTCGCACCGGGATGTTCTGCCACTTCGGATTGCGGGTGCGCTGGTCGATCCGTTCGTCACGGGTCAATGCCACGCTGTCCCCTGCCATGAATGAAGCGTAGAGCGTGCGCCTGCCCTGCGGAGAGTCCAGTCGGTTCAGGCGAGTTCTGCTTCGAGCGACGGCTCGCGGGCGACCATCACGGAGATGAAGGCATCGATCAGCTCCGGTTGGAACTGTGCACCGGTCCCCGATTTCACGAAGCGAATCGCTTCGGCCACATTCCATTCGCGCTTGTAGACGCGGCGCGTGGCCAGCGAGTCGTAGACATCGGCGACGGCAACGATGCGACCCGACAGCGGAATGGCCGTGCCGCTGAGGCCGTTCGGGTAACCCGAACCGTCCCACCACTCGTGGTGTGACCAGGCTGCCTCAGCAGCAAGCGAGAACAGGTCGGTCGAGACGCCGCTGAGCAATCGCCGCCCAAGCACGGTGTGCTGTTTGACCTCGTCGAACTCTGCCATGGTGAGCGGTCCAGGCTTCAGGAGCACCGAGTCAGCGATGGCGACCTTGCCAATGTCGTGCAGGCGCGCTGCGAGGCGCAGCCGCTCGCACCACTCTGGCGGTTGACCGATGGCGTGGGCAATCTCAGCAGCGAGGTCTCCGACCGCGTCGGTGTGCTTGGTGGTATTGCCACCGCGGAACTCTGCGAGAGAGGCCAGGCGCTCGAACGCTTCAAGGTGGTACGCATCAACATCGACATGTTCGGCGGCAAAGCTGCTGACCAGTTCAGAGGTCTGCAGCCGGGTGATTTCTGTGCGATGGCGGGCCGTCGTGTTGGTGTGAGCCACCTGCAGCGTGCGTAGACGCAGATCAGCCGAGTCGTTGAAGATCTCGCGGTGGAGCGCGAAGTGGCGCTCGCGGTGGTCCAGCGCTTCGCTGAACCGTTCGGACTGTTTGTACGCCAAGGCAAGCAGGTCGTGGATCTCGAGTTCGAGCTCGCGATGATCGGTTCGATCAGCGAGGTCGAGCGCAGAGGTGAGCGATGCGATTGCCTCATCGGTCTGGCCGCTGCGCAGCGCGACTCGACCTTCGGAGAGCATGATCCCGAGCTGGTCGGTCGGGGCCAATTGCTGGCCGTCGGCCATTCGGTATTCCCAATCGGCGCGGGCTTCGGCGAAGCAAAGTGCTGCGCTGGCATGGTCACCGAGTCCGACATACGCCTCGGCCAGGTCAGCGAGGAGACCACCGACGAGTTGCGGAGCATGCTCCCGTGACAGCTCGACAGCGCGACGACCCAGGTTGACCGCCGGGAGATGCTCGCCGCGACGGCCCCGGATTCGGGCAAGGTTGCCGAGCACCATTGCGTCGAGGTCGCGACGTCCGAGCGGCTCGTTGATCGCCAAAGCGTTCTCGTAGGTCTCGATCGCGCGGTCGTAATCGCCCATCGACTGGTAGACGACGGCGATCGTGTGGAGAATCTTGCCCTCGTCGATCTCGTGGCCGGTCCCGCGGTAGACCTGGAGTGCTGCGAGTGACTGTTCGAGCGACGAGGCAAAGTTGCTGGCTTGGTAGTGCACAACGCCGAGCAGGTGATGCGACCAGGCCAGAGTCAGCGTCGGCTCACCGTCGGCGCTGATCTCAACTGCTTCGGCAGCGAGTGCAAACGCGTCGTCGGTGTGGCCGCGTTGGTGAGCGATCGATGCAAGTGAGTAGAGCGCTTCGGCTTCGTCGTCGACGATTGCCGATGCTCGAGCGATGGTGCGTGCTGCGAGGGCAAGTTCGCGTGCCTGAACGGGGTCATCGACGCGGCACGACGCGGCATCGTCCAACAGTTGTCTCACTTTTGACCGTTCGGTGGTCGTCGACTCGTGCACTAGTTCCCATTCCCGATGTGGCTGATTGCTGATGGCTGATTGCTGATTGCTGATTGCTGATTGCTGATTGGATGGTGACGCTCTCGTTGGTGTATCGACGGCATCAGGGAGCTTCTTGAGCGATTCCACACACGCCGGCCGGCAGCCCGCAGCAATAGCATGCAGCGCAGTGGGAGGCCGACGGACGACGCGACGCCAGCAAGGCCGGGGCGCGCGCACTGTCGAGCGGGCAGCAGTGTGGGCCTTCGTTCCCGTCGCCGTCATGGCGCCGTTTACTCTGCTCGCGCTGGCCGTGTTCTGGCTGCCGTTGCAACTCGTCAGCGACGTGCCGTTCTGGTGGTTTGTCGTCGCGTTCTTGTGCCTCGGCCTGCTGCTGTTCGTCCGCCCGTTCCAAGCCGCCGTGCTCACTCCCCTGCTCGGCGCTCGCCATCCTGACCCGACCGAGACCGACAGGGTCACCAGGGCCTGGCGTGCCATCGCCCAAGCCAACAACCTTCCTGCCGACCGCTATGTGCTGAGGGTCTTGCCATCGGACGAACTGAACGCTTTTGCCTGCGGCGGCCACCTCATGGTGGTCACCTCATTCGCAGCTGCCCGGCTGAGCGAAGAACAGTTGCGCGGCGTGTTGGCCCATGAGCTCAGCCATCACCTCGGATTGCACACCGTCGCCATCACGATCGGCCACTGGATGTCGGTACCGGTCGTCATGCTGGCGCGCATCGGCTTCTTCTTCGAGAACGTGTCGCACGCAGCCGCGCAGAGCTTCGGTCGCCAATCACCGGTGATCGAAGTGGTCGGAGTCCTGACAGCTGCGGTGTTTCGAGGCGCAGGGTGGGTCTTCAGTTTGGCGCTACGCGCTGTCGACGCGATTGGCAACTACGTCGGCCACTCATCGGAGTTCGAAGCCGACAAGCGGGCGGTTGCGATGGGTTTCGGCCCTGATTTGGCCAGCGCATTGCGAGCCGTCCTGGCCGGCGGTTCCGGGCCACGGCCTATCGGCTGGCGAGGACGCCTCTCCGCCTCGCACCCGGCAGCACGTACCCGCGTCGCACGAATCGAAGCGTTGGCGCGCAACCCCGCACGCTGACCGGTCACGCTGTGATCGGAGCGATCGTGGCGTCGAGCACTCGCGCGAGGTCCGCAGGTGCGAGCCCGATATCGAGCCCTCTGCGGCCTCCGCTGACGTAGATCGTGTCGAACAGATCGGCCGATTCGTCGATCACCGTGCGGAGCTGACGCCGTTGGCCGAGGGGACTGATGCCACCGACGACATATCCGGATGACCGTTCGGCCAACGACGGATCGCACATCGACACCTTCTTGACCTTCGCAGCCGCGGCGACCAGCTTCATCGACAGTTGGCAACTCACCGGGAGAACGGCAACGATCAATTCGTCGGACTCACTGACGACAACGAGCGTCTTGAAGACCTCATCGGCCGACAAACCCAGTGCCTCGGCAGCCTCGCGGCCGAAGTCACGTAAGTCGCCGTCACCGGACAGGTGCCGGTCGTACTCGCTGACGTTGAACGAGATCCTCGCTGCTTCGAGCATCGTCAGCGCGGGCGTCATGATGACCATGTTGCCCGCTGACGTTGTGCCATGCACAACGTCAGCGGGCAGACTCATCAGGTGCGCCTCTCTGTCGAACCGTCAACGTCACCTGCCGACTACGACTTCACGCACCAGATTCGAGTGCGGTTCGTCGAGACCGATGCGATGGGCATCGTGCACCACAGCAACTACCTCGCCTACTTTGAGGAAACTCGGGTCGCGTTTCTCGCCCACGTCGGGCATCCGTTCACCGAGTGGCGTGAGGCCGGTCTCGAATCTCCGGTGCTCGAATCCTTCGTCACGTACCGGCAGCCGCTGCGTTTCGACGACGTGATCAGCGTCCATCTTGCGCTCGCCGACGTGACCCGAGCGACGTTTCAGATGGCGTATCTCATCACGGTGGGCGACACGGCTCACTCGACCGGGGTCACCGTGCACGGCTGCATCACGGCCGCAACCGGTCGCCCGACGCGCCTGCCGCCATGGCTCGTCGCGATGGGCAGCTGACCCGACCCAACTGCTGGTGACCGCGTTCGACGCGCGACCCGGCCCGAGCGGGCAGTGTCACATGCGCTGGGTGAGGCCACCGTCGACGACGAAGATTTCGCCCGACGTGTACTTGTTGCGCAGCAATGCGAGCACCGCTTCAGCACAGTCTTCCGGAGTGGCCGAGCGAGGGATCGGTGCGGTCGCGGCGACAGCAGCGTGCATTGCGTCCCAGTCCTCCGTCCACGGTGTGGCAACCAACCCTGGTGCAACCGCGTTGACCCGGATGGGCCCGTACGACTTCGCAAGCAGCAGCGTCATGTGATTGAGCGCGGCCTTGGTCATCGAGTACGCCATTGAGGATCCCATCGGACGGACACCGGCAATCGAGGTGATGTTCACGATGTTCGGGTCATCACTGTTGCGGAGGTGTGGGATTGCCCGCTTGGTGAGCCACCACGTACCGAACACATTGACGTCGAACGTCTTGCGGAAGATCTCGTCAGTGAGCTCGTCGAGTTCGTGATGCGGCACCTCGGTGGTCCACCCGGCGTTGTTGATCAGGAAGTCGAGCTTGCCGAAACGCTCGATGGTCGAATCGATCAACCCGTGGGCTTCGTCTTGATTGCTGATGTCGGCACGGATGTAGGCCGCCGTCCCCGGCAGTGAAGCGGCAACTGCCTCGCCGGCTTCGACCGACGAGGACGAGTTGACAACGACCGTTGCGCCGAGCGCCGAGAGGCGTCGAGCAGTCTCTTCACCGATGCCGCTGGACGACCCCGTGACGATTGCGACCTTGTCTGCAAATTCTTCGCTCATACGCGCCGACACTACGAGAGCGGTCCAACGATGCGATCATCGCGCATGGCCGTCATCGATCACCTTGTTTACGCCGTCTCCGACCTTGCCGCCAGCATCGACTGGTTCGAGGAAGCGACGGGTGTCCGACCTGCAATTGGCGGGTCCCATGATGGGCTGGGCACTTGCAACGCGCTCGTGTCGTTTGGCGAGTGCTACCTCGAGCTCATCGCACCCGACCCCGGACAACCAGATCCACCTGAGTCAGGACTCCCGCGTCCATTCGGGCTCGACGATGTGCTCGCAGCGGATGGTGAGGGTCCCACGCTGGTCGGCTTCGCCGTGCGGCCCGAGGACGGGGAGACGATCGATGGTCTCGCGGACCGCGCGGCCGACGCCGGTTATGACCCTGGCCCAGTCGCCGACATGAGTCGGCTGACGCCGGCCGGTGACCGGCTGTCGTGGCGGCTGACGTTCCCGGCCGAGCGCACGCTGCCGTTCATCATCGATTGGGGAGACACGCCCAAGCCACACACCACGCAGCCGGGCGGCGTGGAGTTGTCGTCGTTCGCAATCGTCCACCCCCGCCCGTTCGACATCCTCGGCGTCGTGGCAGCACTCGGACTCGACATCACTGTCACCGCGACCGAGTCCAACGACGAACGAGCTGGACTCCGCGCCACCATCACTGGCGCCGGCGGCGATCTCCACCTCTGACCCCACCGCCTTTCGCCCACCACTCATCCAAACTCATCCGAAATATGTGGGAAAAACGTCGCTTCACGACGCTGATGCCACATCTTTGAGGAGGGGCCGGGCGCGACGGTCAGATGTTGGTGTCGAACGCTTTCGCCAATTGTTTGGCGAGCGACTTCTCACCAGCAGTTGCCTGCCAGCGTTCGAGCACGGCGATCAATGCCCCAAGCAGTGCGCCAGCCTGAGCTGCATCTCGGCCGCCGACGGATTTGGCGGAGCGGTGGGCCGCAAGCGTCGCGGCAACGTCATCTCGCCGACCGATGAGTTCGTGCTCAAACGCAATGGTGAGATCTTCGTTGGCAAAGATCAGCTCGAGTTGGGCGACGAACTCGAGTCGTGCGACCGGGTCGGCGTCGTCGTAGGTGCTGGTGGCAGCCTCGACAAACGCTTGGTGGACCGACCGCTTCTTACCGACCTTGGCCTCGGCGAACGTCGCAACCAGGCTCCCGGCTCGATCACCCCAGAGGACCAAGGCCTCCTTGGTCCCGAAGTACCGGTACACCGTCGAGGGCGAGACCCCGGACATCGCAGCGATTTCTTCGACGGTGACGTTGGCGAAGCCCGACGCCTGCATCATGCGCATCGCAACCCGCTGCACATCACCCATTGCCGCTTGCCGATTTCGTTCCCGCAAGCCCGTCATGGAATCGACCGTAGTCCCCACCAATTCACGACAATGGGCAGTCGGACGGCGAGACGCATCACGACAGTCGCTGTGAGTTCAGGGCATCTCGAGCACGCGGACCGAACCGGTGTTGCCATCAACTTCGACCAAGGCGCCATCCGGGATTGCCGACGTGGCTCCGGCGACAGACACGACGCACGGAATCCCCAGTTCACGGCTGACGATGACCGCATGGCTCATCACAGCTCCGACATTGACGATGACCGCTTCGGCAGCGAGGAACAGTGGGGTCCACGACGGATCGGTGATTGGTGCAATCAGCACGTCGCCCGGGCCCAGACCACGCGGGTCGGCCGGGTCGAGAACCACGCGGGCTCGACCTTGCGCCAGGCCCGGGCATCCGGGAATGCCCTCGAGCACATCGCCAACAGCGACCACACCGGCGGGCGAGGCCGCAGATTCCCAGCTGTCGATTGGCGGGACGACTCCCTCGACAATGAACGGAGCCGTCAATGTCGAGAGGCGGCCGTGCAGCGCTGCTCGTTGTTCGATGAGATCGATGTGTGCTTCGGGGTCGACCAGATACGCCGTGAAGTCATCGACATTGAGCAGACAACTCTTCCAGCGTTCCTGAACCCCACCTCGCGCAGCGGCACGTTCGTGGAGCGCTCGTTGTGCCCGACGAACGGCGTGGATCGCTGCGATGACGGTGGTCTTGGAACGTTCGCGGGCCTGGGAGAAGATGATCGTGGCGGCCAGTGCCTTGTCGAACTGGAATCGGTCGATGCGGTGCAGCGCGCTGCGAACCTCGGCCACAGCTGCGTCGCGGGCTTCGATCAGCGCCCGTTGGTGCTCCATCGGTGACCGGTCGTCGGCGACTGGACGCATCGCATCGATCGCGGCCTTGGCCATCTCGGGACGGAAGTCCCAGGGGTCCGATCCGAGGTCCCATTCGTTCGGACCACGAGACCCAAACCGGCTGATAAACGAGGCAAAGCCACGTTCCCAGGTCGGATCGTCACGCTCGAGTCGCGACAGCTCCCACATTGCTTCGGCGGGCGCGGCCGACTCGACATCGCCGATGCCGCCGAGGATCGACACCAACAACTCGTCTTTGCCGGCCTTGTTGACCAAGTCGATCAGTGCACCCGAGACGAGGGCGTCGGAGAACGTGTTCTCGATATGACGAGCGAACAGGGATTGGAAGAAGGGCGGAAATGACCTGCAGTAGTCGAGCAACTGCTGATCGCTCGCCGGGGTGCCATCCGCTGTAGCCGACGGATACTTCGATGCAAACCGTTCAGCCTTCACCTTGTCGGCACGCAGTGCCGGAAGGTCCTTTGTGTTCAGCAATCGGAGCACGGTCGCTGCGAGCTTCAGACTGGCTCGACGGTTCTTGTCGCCGTCGCGCTCGACATAGGCAGGCGCATCAGAGCCGCCGAAGAACGTCTGGTCGATGGTCGCAACGTCGCCCCCTGGGGCGCGGACACCGAGCATCCGGACGTAGCTCGCATTGATGTAGCAGTAGCCGCCGAACACACTGAGAATCGTCATCGGCTCGTCGTCGTCGAAGTCCCCGACCGCAACCAGGCCCATGCGGACAAACGCCTCGCGCCATCCATCTTCGGCCGCTTGCCCAATGAGATCCCAGGTGAACGGCAGGACCACTTCCGGGAAGACCTCACCAACGTTTCCGCGGGTGTACAGCGGCCACTTGGCACTCGGTGGATTGTCGGTTGCCCAGATCTTGGTCGCGGCGTCGATCGTTTGGTCGTTGACAGCGTCGTTCACTGCTGCTCCCAATCGTGCGGGAACTTGACCCCGATCAGGGCGCCCTCGACGATTCGCCGTGGCGCATTGTTCAAGACGTGATATCCGCCGTATCGACGCGGCAGCCGGACAAATCGACGGTCGCGCTCGACCGCGTCGATGGTCGCGTCCACCAACTTGTCGACCGACAGTTTGGGCAAGAAGCCCAGCCGTCTGAAACGTTTCAACCCGGCGGCGGCGAACGGTTTGTCATCGTTGTCCAGGCGCTCCCACATCTCGGTGAGGACCGGACCGGGGCTGACCACCGTGAGGCCGATGGGGGTCGCCTTCAATTCAAGTCTGAGCGTTTCGGTGAAGTTGGTCAGCCCTGCCTTCGATCCTGAATAGGCGGCGAGACCCGGAAAGGGAATGGCGCCCGCCACCGACGACATCTGCACGATGTGACCGGTGCCGCGTTCGAGCATGTGAGGGAGCACATCGCGCGTCAACATCAGTGGCGCTTCGAAGTTCAACCGTGCGAGTGTGCGCACATCGGCTCGGTCCGTGGTGGCGAAGCTGGTGCTCGTCTCGACACCGGCGTTGTTGACCAAGATGTCGATGTGGCCGAGCATCTCCAAGCAGCGTGGGATGAACGCGTCCACATCGTCAGAGGCGCTCAGGTCCGCGACGATGTGGTCACCGACGATGCGGTCGGCCACCTCGCGCAACTTGGCCTCGGAGCGTGCTGCCACGAGGACTCGGGCGCCGCGTTCGGCGAACTCGTGAGCGAGGCCGGCACCGATGCCAGCCGACCCGCCGGTGATGACGACATGTTTGCCATCAAGGTCCATGTGATTGTTCCGATCTCGGCGCCGCGCGCAGGGCACAGCGCCGTTGGTGGGGAAAAGAGTTGCGCCAGTTGCTCAGCTGGCGTCGAGTACAACCGGGATGTTGCGCGGGCCGCGAATCTGGCCGTTGGTCCACGTCGTCTCGCTGGTCTCATCGATCGAGTAGGTCGGAAAGGCGCTGATCCACTCGTGAAACGCGATGCGCATTTCGAGTCGTGCGAGGTTCGATCCAAGACAACGATGGATTCCGAGGCCGAACGCAACGTGGCGGTTTTCGGCTCGGTCGATCTGGAACTCTTCGGGCCGGTCGAAGGCAGCCGGATCATGATTGGCCGCCGGGAAGGTCACCAGCACCTGTTCACCCTTGCGAATCGGACAGCCTGAGACTTCGGTGTCGCCAATGACTTTGCGACCCATCGTGACCGGGGCGTAGTAGCGCAACACTTCTTCGGAGAACGTGAGCCACAACATGTCATCGGGGTCATCGACCACTGCGACGAGGCGCGCGAGGTCGTCGGGGTGGGTGGCGAGATGCCACAGCCCGGAGCCGATTGCACTCCACGTGGTGTCAATGCCAGCGAGGAGCAACAGCAGGAGGTAGCCGACTTTGAGTTCGTCATCGACAGCCACGCCATCGATCTCGGCGTTCGTGATCAGCGATGCCAGGTCGTCTTCAGGCTCGGCAGCCCGTTGATCGAGCAGCTCGAAGAAATACGCCCGCATCTCGGCGGTGACTTGCTCGCGCACCCTGTTGTCGCGCGGAGCGATCTGGAAGTTGCGATAGATCCAGTCGCGGAACAGGTCAGCGTCGCTGTCGGGCACGCCGATCATCTGTGCGATTCCGTGCACCGGGATGTGCTGGGAGTACTGCGCTGCGGCATCTGCCGTCGCGATGCCTGACGATTGAATCGCCCCGATCAGGCCCCGTGTGTACTCACGAAGTTCAGTCTCCATCTGCTGAATACGTTTCGGACTGAACGATGGCAGCAGGAGTCGGCGATGCCCGTGGTGGTCGGGCGGATCCGAGGTGATCGGCGGCGCCGGGCGCCGAATTGCGTCGGGCTGTGCCACCGAAACGAACTCTGACGAGAAGTTGACCGTGTCATTGGCAATCGCTGAGACCGCCTCCATTGTCACCGGCATGAAGGCGCGGCCGTAGCGTTCGGTCATCGCGACGGGACACTGCTCGCGCACGCCGTTCCAGATGTCGATGGCATTGGCCCCCCACGCGTCGTCGAGCCAGTCCCAGTCGTTCACCCAGTCGGTCACCGGCTCGGCCTGCACGGTGTCAGCAGCGTTGATACTGCCGCCTTGGTTCGTCGCTGCGCGTTCGCTGTCGTCGGCCATCATGATCCCCCGATCGTTGTTGGCTCCCCAGCAGCACCGTAGCGGGCCTCGATCGGCCGAACGAAGCGGAAGCGCACGACGCCCATTTGTCCGGATGTTCGAAAAGGTGCGACTTTCGACACACGGCCGGTAACGTTTCGCCGTCGACCAGATCTTATTGGTTGACCCGCTCGCGGCGGATCAGGTCTCCGGGGGGTGACCTGATCCGCGCAGCACTCTTACGCTCCGATCAGCACGTCGGCGATCGAGCGGTCAAGCACCGTCGAGAGCGCCAGTTGTGTTTGGCTGCGTAACACCGTCGGAATCGCAGCGATGAGTTGGAGGACCTCGTGCAGATGGTCGTTCGATCGGGCAACGACACGGCAGTGCAGATCCCCGGTTCCGGTCACCGTGTGAATCGCCAAGATCTGTGCGATGGACGCGAGCGACGCCGCTGTCTTGTCGTGGGAACCCTGTGCGATCTCGAGCGTGCAAAACGCCAAGACGTCGAGGCCGACGCCCGACGGAGCAATATCGGGGCCATAGCCGGAAATGGTGCCGGTGTTCTCGAGTCGATCGAGTCGGGCGTAGACCGTGCCGCGAGCGACGCCGAGCGAGCGGGCCAGGTCCGCCATCGAGGTTCGGGGATGCCGCCGGAGTTCGGCGATGATGTGCACATCAAGCTGATCCAGGGGCTGCGACATGTGTTCAACCGTAGCGTTCCCCATCCCCGCAGAGTGAACATTTTGTTGCTTAAACAGGCACTTACGTCTTCATCTGTTTGATTCAGTTGACGGTTGTTGAGCAGTTTGGCTCAATAGGGGTCATGTTGAAGAACGTCGATCACATCACCTACGCATGCACCGCCGGCTCGATCGAGCGCTGGGCATGGTTCCATATCGAAGTCGAGGGCGGCACGCTGATCAATCGGATCGATGACGTTCGGCCCGACGACGTTGACTCGAGCATGAAGATTTGGTGCATCGACTTCGGCGGGTTCGGCGTTGCCCTGATCGAGGGGATCGATCGCGCCAAGCCGTCGCAGGTGACGACGTTCGTCGAACGCCACGGCGACCACTCAGTGCAACACGTTGCGTTCGACACTGACGACCTCGCGTCGTTCCAGGCCCACCTCAAGTCAATGGGCGGTACACCCCGTGGCGAGACGCTGGTTCGCCACGACGGGTTTGGTGTCTTGAAGCAGATGTTTGCCCGGGGGTATGCAGCAGGCGACGCGGCCGAGGCATGCTTCCCGGAATACGTGCAGCGACCGCGCCTCGACTCCAGCGAGTCCGACGTCGCGATCACCTTTGCCGAGGAGACCGGCAAGGGGTTCTACGACCAGATCGAGGATGCCGTCGCGGCGGGCGACGATGCGCCATTTTTTGACTTCGACCGGATGCCCGGCGATTGGCAGGTGCCGGAGCCGCAGCCACTGGAACTCCTGAGCGCTCACTGACTGGCCCGACTGGCCTCACGGGGAGGCCGGCGAGCCGACAGAGTGAGAAGTTGGTGAATCTGGCAGCACTGTTGTGGATCGTCGAGTCGGCCGTGCCACAGTGACCGGATGCGTCGAATCTCTGCACTGCTGACCGTTTCCCTTCTTGCGTTGACCGCGTGCGGAGGGGGCAGCGACGACGCCGCTGACACGACGCCCGCGACCGAAGCACCCGCCGACACCGAGGCCCCTGCCGAGACTGAGCCCCCCGCTGACACCACGGCGCCAGTAGAAACCGAACCGGCCCCTGACACGACGATGGCTCCGCCGGACGCGCCGGACGGTGTCGTCTCGGTTGGCCTTGCCGAGTGGGCCATTGAGACCGATCTCGAGATCGCTGCCGGCACCGTCACCTTCGACGTGTCCAACAAGGGCGACTTCCCGCACCACTTCGCGATCGCACGCGGCACCAGCTACGAAGAGCTCCCTCAGATCGGCGGCGGCGCCATCGACGAAGACGCCCTCGGCGATGACTTCATCGGTCGAACGGAGAACCTGCAGAGCGGGGAGACCGAGATCATCGAGTTCGATCTCGATCCCGGCAACTACGTCTTCTTCTGCAACATCGCTGCCACGGTCAGCCACGCCGCGCAAGGCCAAGTACTGGCCGTGACGGTTGGCTGACCGCCACGCTCGTCGCTGCTGAAGCGCCGACGACGTCGAATGCCCGGCTCCGCCAAATCATCGGTGGACGCGATTCGGCTACCTTTTGCTGCACGGCAGCGCAGTGGGGATTGCGCGCAACAGACAAGGGGCGAACATGGTCGATAAGTGGCTGGTTGAGACCGATCTCAGCGAAGAATTCGATTTTTACACGAGAGCGAACATCGGCGAAGTCTTTCCCGACCCGGTTGCGCCCTTCTCGTTCTCGTACTTCCAGAACGAGAACGGTCTGGGAGGTTCCGAGATGGGTTTCCGAAACGCCTACTACCGCATCGGCGTGATGACCCCCGACGAACTCCCCGACGACCAATGCGTTTTCCTTGGCGTGACCGGCGGGTACGGCTACCTCAATGCGACCGCCCTGCGGATGCTCGGGCACCGCGCACCGGGGATGACGGCGGAGGACATCGACGCTTCGTTCTTCGGTGATGCCCCCGGTGTTCCCGAGTTCGTTGTCAAGGAGGGCTTCGACCGCCCTGACCTCACCGAAAGGATCGGCGAGACGTTCGGCTGGGTCCTGACCACGCCAAGCCTGCCGGACGTACTCGGCCACGAGCGCGAGATGAACGAACTGCGGGCAAACCGGCCCGACCTCGCATCGATGAGCGATCAGGAGTTGCTCGACTACACACTCTCTCTCGCCGACGAGCACTTCGAGAAGCTCTTCACCGAGCACATCTTCATCTCATTCCTTGCAACGTTGCCGATTGGCATCATCACGGCTGTCTGCACTGCAGTCGGCAAGCCCGAGGCCACGTTGAAGCTGCTCGCGGGGCTCGGTGACGTCGAATCTGCCGCACCGTCGATGCAGATGTGGAGTCTCGGCCGCCTCGTCGTGGAGTCGAACGAACTGATGGCGATGTTCGACGCTGGTTACACCGGCCTCAACGCCCGTCTGCGGGCGAGCGACAGCGAGGCTGCGCTCGGGTTCGTCGCTGCGTTCGATTCGTTCTTGTTCTCGTACGGCTGCCGCGGTCCGAACGAATGGGAGGCGCGCTCTCCCACCTGGGAGACCGAGCCGGATCTTGCACTCGCGGCCATCGATCGGATGCGCTTGTCGGACGCATCTGCTGCGCCGCAACTCCACAACGACGACCGGCGCGCCGAACGCGAGTCACTCGGCGCCGAGATCGCCGCGATGGTCGAGGGCGATCCGGAAACCCACGGACAGTTCGTTGCAGCGCTCAACTCCGCAACCGTGTTCATGCCCGGTCGAGAGCGGACCAAAACGAACAACATCAAGCTCGTTCACGAACTGCGTGTCGCCTTGCATGAGATCGGCCATCGTCGCGTGCAGGCGGGAACGTTCCACAAGCACGACGACTTCGGCTTGTTGACCCGGCCCGAGCTCAAGAACGAGGTGGCGAACCCGGGCACCTACACCGACCAACTCGCCGATCGCGAGGCGTTGCTGGACGAGGTTGCAGCGCTCCAGGAACCCTTCCTGTTCCACGGCGGCCGTCCCGACATGGCCACGTACCCACGTCGCGACGCTGTTGAAATTGTTCCGGTCGTCGGGGGCGAAATCATCCAGGGCGTCCCCGGCTGTCCCGGTCAGTACGAGGGCATCGCCCGCGTCGTCACCGACTCACACGATCCAACCGCACTTGATCCGGGCGACATCCTCGTTGCCCCGATCACGGATCCGTCGTGGACTCCTCTGTTCGTGCCAGCCGGCGGAGTGGTCGTCGACGTGGGCGCACCGTTGAGTCACGCCATCATCGTGAGCCGCGAACTGGGCATCCCGTGCGTGGTGTCGGCAACCGACGCCACCAAACGCATCCCCGATGGTGCGACCATCCGAGTCGACGGCGACACCGGCGCCGTCACCATCCTCGCGCTGCCCTAAGGGCTGCCCCTCAACCAACGCGTCGGGCCGTTGCGGCCTCGCCAGGTAATCAGAACGAGTGGAGAGCCCGGACTATCCCTTGGCGCGGCCGGTGATGCCGAACAACTTGCCAGCGACTTTGCGGATCTGGATCTCGTCGGACCCTTCGGTGATCCGGTAGCGACGGTGGTGCCGGTAGATGTGTTCGAAGGGCATGGCCCGGTTGTACCCCATGCCGCCACAGGTCTGCATGGCTTGGTCTGCCGCATCGCAGGCGAATCGGTTGGCGCGGTAATTACACATGGCTACCTTGTCGGTGATCTCCATATGGTCGACGCCGCTGTCGAGTTGCCACGCCGTCTTCCAGATCAGCGCGCGGAGCATTTCGGCTTCGGTCGCGAGTTCAGCGAGCGGAAACTGGATGGCCTGGTTGGTCGACAGCGTTTTGCCGAACACGGTGCGTTGGTTGGCGTAGGCGACCGCTGTGTCGATGCAGTGCAGTCCAGCGCCGAGCGACGAGGCCGCTTGGCGAATCCGGTTTTCGTGCACGAACAGTTGAGCAGTCATCAGCCCGAGGCCCTCGTCGCCGAGGATCGTGTCGTTGTGGACCCGCACTTCGTTGAGCTTCACGTGCGCATGGTCGGTCGGCATGTTGAACGTCCACATGAACTCTTCAATCTTGAAACCGGGTGAATCGGTCGGCACGATGAAGCAGGTGATGCCGCGACCGTCGCCGGGGTTGCCGGAGGTCCGGGCGAAGATGTAGTCGTGCGTTGCGTGGTGCAGCCCGGTGTTCCAATACTTCTCACCGCTAATCACCCACTCGTCGCCGTCGCGGGTCGCCGTGGTCTCCATCCACGTAGCGTCCGAACCATGCAGTGGTTCGGTCAACCCGAATCCGATGCGGGCCGTGCCCCCGAGCATCTTGGGGATCCACTCCGCCTGCTGCGCAGGTGATCCGTACTTCTCCATCATCAAGACGGTGACGAGGTTGCCGACGATCGAGCTCTCGTTCTGGAGGTCATTGTGCAGCCCAAGGCCCTTGCGCGCGAGGTGCTCACGAACGATCGCCATTTCGAGACTGCCAGCATCCTTGCCGCCGAATCGTTCGGGCAGCTGGTGTCGGTAGTAGCCAGCCTGGTCTGCCGCGACTCGCATCCGTCGCAGGAGGCCTTCCCACTCGGCGTTGGGGAGACCGTCGCGATCCCAGTCGGTACGACTGTCCTCGCGTCGATGATCGAAGAACCGGATGTTGTCGTCTTCGCCCTCCATCGGCTTGATCACATCGATGATGAACTGGTCAAGCTCTCCGAGGAACTGCTGCGTCGAAGCCGGAATGTCAAAGTCCATCGCCCGAACGTATCGGTCGACTCTCACCCAGCTTCCACTGAGCCCGCACCCGCCCGGGTCGCGATGACGTTGACCCCCGCCAGCGCGGGTCAACGTCATCGCGACCGGGTTAGGCGATGGAGCGCAGCACGGCGCGGGCGACGTCGCAGATGCAACCGGCACCACCGTGATCGTCGTGCGCGCCGGAGCCGGCGATGAGCTGCAGCGCACCGGGACCACGCGATGCAGCCGCAGCAGCTCGCTCGCGGACGTCGTCGGGGACGGCGAACCACTCGCCACGGAACACGGTGCCGATCACCTCGATCTCGTCGAGTCGGATCGGTGCAGCATCAAGCGGGTTTTCGTCGACGACGGTGAAGTTGGCGATCTTGCCGACTTTGATCGAGCCCAGGTCATCCTCCTTGCGCCACGAGTGCGCGGCATCGATCGTGACGGCTCGCAACGCCTGCTCAATGGACAGCCGTTGCTCGGGTGCAGCGACGCGACCGGACTGCGTGACGCGGTTGACCGCACACGACATCATGCCGATCGGATCGCTGCGACCCATCGGCAGGTCGGAGTGAAAGGACAGCGGCACACCGCGCTCCAACACCGACCGATTGCGCGTCATCAGGTCGGCACGCTGAGGGCCGAGGCCGACCTCGCCGAACTTGTCAGCGAATCCGACGGGGTAGTACGGGTTCGAACTGACGATGCACCCGAGCGCAGCGATGCGATCGACCTGTTCTTCAGTTGAGTTGGCGAAGTGCACGATGACCGTCCGGTGGTCGTCGCGCGGCGTTTCGGCCAGCCGCCGTTCGACCATGTCGAGCACCATGTCGAGGCCAAGGTCGCCATTGACGTGGACGTGGATCTGGAATCCGGCGTCCCAGTACAGCTTCGAGCGTTCCTCGAACATGTCTGGCGGCATGATCCACTCGCCGTGGTGATCGGGATTCGCATTGCCGTCGCGATCGAGGTAGGGATCACGCATCTGCATCAGCTGGCTGATGATCGCACCGTCAGCAAACAGCTTGACCTGCTTCGGGAAGAATGCGAGCCGGTCAGTGTGGTCCGGGCCGTCGGGGGCCATGGCGTACTCGCGCTCAGCTCGAGCGAGCGTGGTGTCGTGAGCCATCTGCTGCTCGGCGGGGCCACGACCGTCGGTGAGGAAGTAGCTGAAGAACGGAGTGTCGTCAGCTCCGAGAATCTCTTGGTACAGCTCCCACGCTCCGGGCACAAGAATTGCGCCGGGCTCGTTGAATGCCGTCACCCCGTTCTGGTGGAGGTAGCGGACCATCTGATGCAGGCCGTGGATCAGCCGTTCGGGGCTGAACAGCATCGGGGTGAGTTGGCGGAACAACAGGTTGAAGAAGCCGCGCTCCCAGAAGTGGCCTGACTCGACGTCCGCGGTCGCGAGGACCTCGGGGTCGATACCGTCGCCCCAGCCGTCGTCCAGAATGCCGAGCGACTGGAGGCCAGCGGTGTTGAGGTAGAACTCGTGGCACGAGCGTTGCCACACACCGATGGGACGAGTGGCGCTCACCGAGTCGAGGACCTGCCGACTGAGGTCGCCGTGCCAGAGCTGGTGATAGCCCCACGAGAACAGCCAGTCGTCGTCGCCTGCGCCGTCGGCTCGGGTGCGCTGGTCGGCGCTGCGTAACGCGTCCACGTACTCCTCGTGGGTGTTCGCCGCCGGGTAGGTGCGATCGGGCAGCACCCAGTCTTCGGTCGCGATCACCTCCGTGGCCAACGTCGTCGCCCCGAGGATCGGATGGAGGTGCTGGTCGATCAGCCCCGGCAGTACCACTCGATCGGCGAATGTGTCGTCGATGACATGGGGGTGATCGCCGACTGCGGCCTCAACGTCGACACGACTCCCCACCGCGACGATGCGGCCATCTTCGACGGCCACTGCCTCGGCGCTCGGTTGCGTCGAGTCCATCGTGACGATGGTGCGAGCGGTGAAGACGGTAACGGTCACCAGTCAAGCCTCGCGGATCGAAGGATCAGATCGTCAGGCGTGGTTGCCAGGTGTCCAGCCACGATCGGCGAGCACGGAGTTGCCGAAGTTTGTCGGGCTTTCCTCAAGCGTGGTCGCGATGGTGTCGTTCCACCGGTTGAGGTACCCGAAAAACGAAGCAACTGCCACGATCGCGGCGAGCTGATCGTCGGTGTAGTGCTCGCGAGCAGCGGCAAACATCTCGTCGGTTGCCCCGTTCGGCACACTGCCGCTGCCCTGGGCAATCCGCAGGGCAGCCCGCTCGGCCTCAGTGAACAGGCTGCTGGTTTCGTACTCCCAGATCACCGCAAGCTTCTCGCCGTCGACGCCATTGCGTTCTGCGGTGTGACCCGTATGCGCCTGGCAGTACTGACAACCGGCAGCTGTGCTCGCAACGTGGGCGACCATCTGACCGAGTTCGCGGGAGATGAGGCCATTGCCGAGCACTGCCGCGCCGAGCCCTTGGAACGCTGGGAGCAGGCCGGGCACGCGGGCCATCGTGAACATTGAATTGGGGACGAACCCCATCATCTGCTCGACCATCGCGAAACCGGCCTCATGTGCGGCCAACTCGTCGCGCGGAAGCGGCTCGATGCGCGCCATCAGGCAGCGCTTCCCGGTAGCCGCGTCGGGTCAAGATTGTCTGCCGGCGGGTAGGCGCCACGCAGCAGCAGCGGAGCCCTGAAGGACCGCCACGACCCTGCGGGCTGGGCAAGTCGGTCAGCGACCGCGTAGATCACCGAGGTGTTGAACCCGAGCCCGATGTGGCTCCCGACGACCCGGATGTTCTCGGTGGTCGCGGTCTTGCGAACCAACGACGATTGCCAGTTCACGACGCCGTCGGTCCGCGAGTAGACCGACGTGGCGGGGACTTCAAGGTGGGGGCGGAACGCTGCTCGAACATCGCGCGTGAAGGTCGGCGAGTGCAGCGGACGAAGCCGTTTCCAAATCTGCTCAGCACCCGACGAGTCGTTCTCAACCATTTGGATCGGCGAGCCCAAGGTGATCACTTGGCGAACGGCATGCGGCGCGGCGCGGGCCAACTCGCGCGCATAGATACCACCGAGGCTCCAGCCAATGAGTGTGATCGGAGCGCCCGCTTGGCGGTGTACTCGCTCGAGGAGGTCGCCAAGGCCACCGAGGATCTCGTGGGTCGGGCCCAGGTTCTGGCCGAGGCGCCATCCGTGGGCGTGATATCCGAGGTCACGCAAGAGATGGCGCAGAGGTCGCGTCGACCCGTCGCCGGCGGTAAATCCCGGAAAGACGATCACGTGATGACCGTCGCCCTTGGGCAGCCGGCGCAGCAGCGGTAGTGCCGCCGTCATCAGGGCGCGTTCGTTGAACGCTCGGACTTCCAGTACGGACATCCATGATGGTGGCGCCGCGATTGCAGTCTTTTCGCTCATCTGTCCCCCCAGATTGCGGTCCGTTGGACCATGGCGTGTGACCGTAGTAGCTGTCACGCTAGGACGATGAGTCATACACCAGGCCTTCCGATGGATCACCTTCCACCCGATCCGGTTCCGTTTGGTGGCGTGGTCGCCAACACCTACGCGGAATCGACACCGGATTGGCCGCCACCGGTCCGGCCACCGGCAGGTGCACCGAACATCGTGTTGATCATGGTCGATGACCTTGGCTTCGGTCAGCTGTCGAGTTTTGGCGGACCAATCGAGGCCCCGCACCTCTCTGAGCTCGCCGCCAACGGTCTGCGGTACAACAACTTCCACACGACTGCGTTGTGCTCACCGAGCCGCGCGGCACTGCTCACGGGCCGCAACCACCACTCGGTTGGTTTCGCGACGATTGCCGAGATGGCCAGCGGCTTCCCCGGCGCCAACTCGTTCCTGCCGAAATCGGCGGCGTCGATCGCCGAGGTGCTGCGCCAGACGGGCTACGCCACCTACTGCGCCGGCAAATGGCACCTGACACCGACGAGCGAGCAGACCGCTGCCGGCCCGTTCGATCGTTGGCCGCTCGGGCTCGGTTTCGAGCGGTTCTATGGATTCCTTCCTGGCGAAGTCGACCAATGGCATCCGATGATGACCGTCGACAACCATCGGATCGAGACGCCGACACATGGCCGTCGAAACCCGGACGGGTCAACGAACGATTACCACGTCAGCGAAGACATCGTCAACGCGTCCATCAAGATGCTGCGCGACCAACAGCAGGTCGCGTCCGGGCGTCCGTTCTTCCTGTATCTCCCTTTCGGCGCACCCCACTGTCCGTTCCACGCGCCGCCCGAATACATCGACCACTACGCCGGACGATTCGATGACGGCTGGGACGTCCACCGCCAGGCCACCTACGAACGGCAGCTTGAGATGGGCATTATTCCGGAGGGCACCGATCTCCCACCGCGCAATCGTGCTGTCTCGGCGTGGGAATCCCTCGACCCCGAGGCGCAACGGCTCTATGCGCGCCTCCAGGAGACGTTCTGCGGTTTCGTCGATCACACCGACGCACAGATCGGTCGGCTGATGGATGCGCTGCGCGAGCTCGGTGTGTTCGACGACACTGCGGTGATCTTTCTCAGCGATAACGGCGCGTCATCGGAGGGCGGCCAGCACGGCACGACGAACACCGAGCGGTTCCGGAACCTCATGTTCATGGAGGTCGACGAAATGGTCGACGACATCGACCACATGGGCAGCCGCCACACCGACCCGCACTACCCGATTGGGTGGAGCCAAGCAGGCAACGCCCCCTTCCAACGGTGGAAGCGCGACACCCATCGTGGCGGCAACACCGACCCGATGATCATTCACTGGCCCGCGCAGATTGCCCCGGAGGATCGTGGGTCGATTCGTAGCCAGTACCACCACATCACCGACCTCTTTCCGACACTGCTCGATCTGGCCGGGCTTCCTGTGCCGGGGCGAGTCAACGGTGTCGACCAGCAGCCGCTCGAAGGGGACAGCTTCGCGGCCACCATCACGAACGGCGACGCGCCGAACGTGAAGGCCACCCAGTACTACGAGATGCTGGGGAGCCGCGCGATCTGGCACGAAGGTTGGACGGCGGTGACCTGGCACAAGCCCGGAACGGACTGGGCCGACGACCCGTGGGAGCTGTATCACCAGGACGCGGACTACAGCCAGGCTCATGACCTCGCCGCCAAACATCCCGAGAAGCTCGCTGAGTTGATCGAGTTGTGGTGGGAAGAGGCCCGCGAGCACAACGTGCTGCCACTTGACGATCGCGGCCGCGAACGGTTCATCGATCCCACTCGTCCGGCGGCGAGCGAAGATCGCGAGGTGTACCGCTACTACCGCGGGACCACTCCAATCCCGAATCCGTCACTCCCCGTCATCCTCAACACGCCGCACACGATCACTGCGCGCCTCACCGCGCAGTCGGGCGATGAAGGAGTGCTCGTGTCCCAGGGTGGCGAACTCGCGGGCTGGGTGTTGTTCGTGCAGGATGGCCGAGCGCACTACATCCACAACGTGCTCAAGATCGAGATGACCGAGGTGGTCAGCGCTGAACCACTTCCGACCGGGCGCGAGATCGAACTCGCCGTCGTCTACGAGCCGATTGAACAGGGATGGGGCCGTGCGACGATGACGGTGGACGGTGTCGAGGTCGGCGTGAACGAGCGGATGCGGATCACCCCAATGGGGTACTCGATGGTGCAGGAAGGCTTCGCTGTCGGCAAGAGCTGGGGCACCCCGGTTGCCTTTGACCGCTATCAGGGGGTCTATGAGTTCACGGGCGATCTGCGCGTGGTCGAGATGCGCACCGACCCGTCGCGTCAGGTCTGGACCCCGCGACCCGAGTGGAAGATGTCATAACGGTCAGCCCGCGACGCGGTGGGCACGCCCTGACCGCGAGACGGAGTTGGGATACGGAAACCAGCGCAGCTGCTCGAAGTCATCGGTGGTTTGCGGTGCGGTCCAGTCCCCCACCGGATCGTTCGCTGCGGCGACGCAGTGGGCACGTGCCGTGCGCAGATGAGCGGAGAGGTTGCTGGGCCCACGCGTCCGTCGGTTCTCGTAACGCATCTGGCCGTCTGCATACGAGACGCCAAACAGTGACATCGCCGGGTCCGTCCGCGCAGCGCGGTGATGCCAGAGACCGGTGTCTGGCTCGAAGCGATACTCCGGCATCAAGGCCGCGCCGTGTTCGGCGACGATGTGGACGGCGTCGACGATGTACCGGAACGTCTCTTCGTCGATGAAGTAGTTGAAGTTCACACGCACCCAGCCGGGTTTGATCCCCTCGCAGCCACGATTGATCTCGCGTTGAAATGCGTGCGAGCGATCGATGTCGATGCCGAGCAGCCGGTGACCGTATGGCCCCGCGCACGAGCAGCCGCCGCGCGACTGGATGCCAAACAGGTCGTTGAGCAGTGCGACCACGAAGTTGTGATGGAGGTACTTGCCGTCGCTTCCGGAGCGGACGACGAAGGACACAATCGACAGTCGTTCCGCCTGGTGGTTGCCGAGCACCAGGACGTTCGAGTCAGCGTCCCACGAATCGATCGCCCGGCTGACAAAGTCATGTTCGCGCCGTCCGATTGCGCCAACCCCCACGGCTTGCTTCAGCTGGAACACCAGCCCGGCACGAATCGATTCGACGATGGCGGGCGTGCCTGCCTCTTCGCGGTGTTCAACCCCCGGGTGGTAGTCGTGTTCATTGGTGTTCACATAGGTGACCGAGCCGCCGCCGGGGACGTCCGGCACCCGATTCGCAAAGAGCGTTCGACGGGCCACCAACACCCCTGGTGTTCCAGGTCCGCCGATCATTTTGTGGGGAGAAATGAACACGGCGTCCTTGTACGCGAGTGACCCATTGGCGTCGTGCTCAATGGCGGCGGCACTGCCCATCTCGATCCCGACATATGGTGCTGCTGCCGCGAAGTCCCAGAACGCAAGGGCTCCGTGGCGGTGCAGCATCGACGACACAGCGTCGGCATCCGTGACGATGCCGGTGACGTTCGACGCTGCTGAAAACGATCCGATCTTCACCGGCCGTCGGGCATGACGGGTCGGCTCTTGCTCGAGGTGGTCGAGGCTGATGTGGCCGTCGGCGTCCTCGTCGATGATGATCACGTCGGCAATGGATTCCCGCCATGGCAGCTCGTTTGAATGGTGTTCATACGGCCCAATGAATACGACCGGGCGATCGTCCTCAGGGATCTGAGCGGACAGGTTCCAGCGGTCGTCGAGTACTGATGGGATCCGCAACCCGAGAACGCCGATCAACTTGTCGATGGCACCGGTCGCTCCGCTTCCACAGAAGAGCACGGCGTGTTCGTCGGTTGCGCCGACACACGATGCGATGATCGAGCGTGCCTCTTCACGGAAGCGCGTCGTCTGGAGTCCCGTCCCGGAAGCCTCCGTGTGCGTGTTCGCATACAGCGGGAGCACGATGTCTCGGAGGTAGTCCTCGATGAAGCGCAGCGAGCGACCTGACGCGGTGTAGTCGGCGTACACCACTGGGCGGGGTCCGAACGGGCCGTCGATGATCTCATCGCCACCGATGATCGAGTCGCGAATCGTCGACACCAGGCGGTCGGTCGCCCGCAGGTTCCGTTCCTCGGTCTCGTGGGGGCGATGGGCGTCCATGGCCCCATTCTGGCTGTTCCCCGAAAAGCGCCGACAGAGTCGGACGTCCTACCGAACTCATCGCGCGGACGGTCGCGGGCATCGACGGGGCACAGTCCTGAGCGAGCATCTACGGTTGCATCCTGCGCCGAACGATTCCGTTCGCCCATCCGAAGGAGCCACCGTTGGTCCACCGACACATCTCGAACGACGAAATGCTCGATCCCGCATACGCCGGCCGATTCGCGCACGCACCGATTCCCAAGAATCGGATGCCAGAGAACGAATCGCTGGCGGGATCCGTGTACCGGATGATCCACGACGAACTCCTGCTCGACGGAAGTTCGCGTCTGAACATGGCGACGTTCGTGACGACGTGGATGGAGCCCGAGGCCGAGCAGTTGATGGCCGAGACGTTCGACAAGAACATGATCGACAAAGACGAGTATCCGCAGACGGCGGAGATCGAGCGGCGTTGCGTGAACATTGTTGCGGACCTGTTCCACGCGCCGAATAAAGGCGATGCCATCGGAGTCTCCACAATCGGGTCGAGCGAAGCGGTGATGCTCGGCGGACTGGCCATGAAATGGAAGTGGCGTCAACGCCGGGAGGCGGCGGGTCTCTCTCTCAGTCGGCCAAACATGGTGATGGGATCGAACGTTCAGGTCGTGTGGGAGAAGTTCTGCCGGTACTGGGACGTCGAGCCCCGTTACGTTCCCGTCACTGCCGACCGGTTCACGGTGACGCCTGACGACGTCATGCAGCGCGTCGACGAGAACACGATCGGTGTGATCCCGATTCTCGGCACGACCTACACCGGCGAGTACGAACCGGTCGCCGAGATCCACGACCGCGTGGTTGCGTACAACACCGAGCACGGAACGGATATCCCGATCCACGTCGATGCAGCGAGCGGAGGGTTCGTCGCCCCATTTCTGGATCCCGACCTCATCTGGGATTTTCGTCTCCCTCAGGTGAAGTCGATCAATGTCTCGGGCCACAAGTACGGCCTCACCTACCCCGGCATCGGGTTCGTGGTCTGGCGATCTGCCGACGACTTGCCTGAGGAGCTGGTGTTCCATGTGAACTACCTCGGTGGTGACATGCCGACGTTCACGCTGAACTTCTCACGGCCCGGCAATCAGATCATTGGCCAGTACTACAACTTTGTCCGGCTTGGACGGGACGGGTATCGGCGAATCATGGAGTCGCTCCGGGCCACCGCGCTCCATCTCTCCTCGGCCATTGCAAAGCTCGGCCCCTTCGACGTCGTCAGCGACGGTTCGGCGATCCCGGTTCTTGCATTCAAGATGAACGCGTCGGCCGGATTCACCGTGTTTGATGTCTCTGACCGGCTGCGGGCCAACGGCTGGCAGGTTCCCGCGTACACGATGCCGGCTGACGCCGAGGACGTCGCCGTGCTGCGCATTGTGGTGCGCGAGGGGTTCGGGATGGACCTCGCTGACATGCTGCTCGACTCGATCGGCAAAGCCGTCGACCACCTCCAGCAGTACCCGCCTCCGCACGCGCAGTCCGAACCCGGCTTCAACCACACCTGAACCGGCCGGCTCACCGCCGTCTCGGGTGATGACTGCGGTGGTTACTTCTTTTTCGCGGCCTTCTTCTTCGCCGCAGCTTTCTTGGCAGGAGCTTTCTTCGGCGAAACTGACCGCCGCTTGGTGACCGCCCGCTTGACAGCGACGCGTTCTTTGATCTCTTCGCTGCTCGGCTCGACCGGGTCGACGCCGTCGCCACCGTGACGCATTGGTGGCGGGGGCTGCGGGACGGCCCACTCGGCGCCGGTTGCCTCGAAGAGACGTTCCACTTCGGCGATGTGGAGATCGACGAGATGCCACAGATCAGGTATCAGCTCTCGATCGGAGATGAGTCCGAAGTCCATCCGGTCGGCGTATGAATGCACGGTGATGTTGAGGCCGACCCCATCGGTGATCGTCGACACGGGGATGTAGGCGTCGAGCTTCGCTCCGGCGAAGTACAGCGGCTGCCGGGGCCCTGGGACGTTCGAGATCACCACGTTGATGGGGCTGTTCACGCGGTCGGCCAGCTTGAGTCGCGAAACGAGACGGATTGCTGACGCGGCGACGACCGGGGAGGTGTAGTCGGTGGCTTGGCCAAGCGCTTCGGCCGGCATCAGGTCGAATTGGTGCTTACCGACATTCATCGCTTCGCGGCACAGCGCTACTCGCTCGATCGGGCCCGCGCAGTTCGTCGGGAGGTCAGCGACGATGGCTGAGACGCGGTTGGTCCACGGGTCTTCTTCGTCGCCGGTTCGAATCGACACGGGCACCATTGCTCGGAGCGGCACATCAGGCAGTGCATCGTTTTCGATGAGGTAGGAGCGCAGTGCACCGGTACAAATGGCCATCACGACATCGTTGAGCGTGCCGCCGGTTGCGTCCTTGAGTCGCTTGAGGTTCTCGAGTGATGTCGACCGCATCGCGAAACGACGGTCCGGGGTCACTGACGCGTTCCACGGTGTGGGCGGTGCCGACGTCAGTGGCAACGACACCCGCTCGTTGGACCGGTCGCTGGTGGGGTCCGAGCGGCGCGCGATCGCTCCGAGCGTTGAACGCGCTTGGGTCGCGATCCCACTGACACTGGTGATGCCGGCAGCATCGGCGAAATCGCGCACCACATTCAACGACAGTCGCACCTGTCGAATCGGGTTGATTGCGAGGTTCTTGGCGGCGGTCTGCAGCATGTCGCTGCGACTCGGCGGCTCTTCACCGACCCACTCGCGATGCTCGAGCGGGTAGATCGCGTCGGGCGAATCATCGGTGAACATTTTGAGCATGATCACGCCGGAGGCGCCGTCGATCGTGGCGTGGTGCGTCTTTTGCAGCAGCGCCCAGCGGCCATCGGCCAGGCCCTCGATGACGTACGCCTCCCACAGTGGGCGCGAACGATCCATTTTGCGGCCGACGATACGAGCGACCTGCTCGGCGAGCTGGTCGGCTGCGCCGGGTGGGGCGAGGCCGATGTGACGTACGTGGAAATCAATGTCGAAGTCCGCGTCCTCGATCCAATAGGGACGGTCGAGTTCAAACGGCACCTCGACCACCTTGCGGCGGAGCGGCTCGAGGTGGCCGACCATGATGCTCAACCGGTTTCGCACCTCGGTGAACGGGTCGAAATCCGCCGACGGGCGCTCGTAGATGCTCAGCCCGTTGACGTGCCCGTAAGTGTTCGGCGTCTCCATCAGCAAGAAACTGACGTCGAGTCCGGTGAGCTGCTTCATGTGCGATCCCCTTCAGCATGACGTTGATCGATGAGCAAGCAGCCTCGCCGCCCGATCTGGCGAAAGTCAAAACCGACCGTCGTTGCAGGACTCTCGCGAAGAGCTGCCATCATGCGGTCGTGGCACGAACAAGACTCCGACTCGGCATCGATCTGGACGGCGTGGTGGCCGACTTCAACGGCGGGTGGACGCAGTTGCACAACAACGAGTTCGGCGGACGCCTCACCCCTGACCTGGTCACGTCGTGGGACGGTCTACACACGCTGGGCGGGTTCGATGACATGGAGGATTTCTGGGCCTGGGCTCGCGGCAACGACGAACGACCGTCGATCTTTCGCCATTTGGACCTGCTCCCTGGGGCACTTGACACACTCCGCGCGCTCGACGCCGAGGGACACCGGGTCGTGATCGTCTCGACAAAACCCGACTGGGCTGTCCACGAAACGATGCACTGGTTGGCTGACAACGAGATCCCCACACGTGAGGTGCACCTCACGTTCACGAAGTATCTCGTCGACTGCGACGTGTACCTCGACGATGCACCTGGTGTCCTCCCCGAGTTGGTGGAACACCACCCGGATGCACTGGTCTGCAGGTTCGTTCGCCCGTGGAACCAACCGGTTGCCGGCGCCGTCGATGTCCGCGATTGGTCGGAGTTTCATGCGATCGTCACCGAGCAGACACCTCGCCGCGCGACTGGTGTCGCCGATTGACCTAGCCTCGCAGTTGTCCTGCAACGACGGTGCCTGGGCGGGCCGTCGCGATCAGGGGGAGACAACATCCGCCTCGCTCCGTCTCACCACGGTGTCCCGCCCCTCAACTGCAAGAGAAAGATGTGAACATGACCCGATCACTGACGAAGCGTTCCTTCGTCGCACTCGCCGCAAGCGCCGCACTGGTACTCGCTGCATGCGGCAGCGATGATGATGCTGCTGACGCACCATCGACCGAAGCACCCGCTCAGACCGACGCACCGGCCGACGCCGCAGCACCGGTGGAGACCGACGCACCCGCTGACACCGCAGCGCCAGCCGATACCGCAGCACCTGCTGATGACGTCGACCGTGAAGGCTGGCCCGACAAGCTCGTCTTCACGCTCACGCCGAGCCAAGAGACCGGCGGGCTCATCGAGACCGCACAGCCACTCGCCGACATGCTCGGTGAGCGCCTCGGCCTCGAAGTCGAAGCACTCGTGCCGACGGATTACTCCGGCGTCATCGTCGCCCTCGAGTCTGGGCAGGCACAGGTTGCCGGTGGTCTCGGACCGCGCCAGATGGTGCAGGCCGAAGAGCAGGCCGGCGCCGAGCTGATCCTGCAGGCCGAGCGTTTCGGTTCGCTGCTGTACGTGACGCAGTGGTTCACCAACGACCCCGACACCTACTGTGATGACACTCCGGTGGCCGACGAAGACGGCTTCTTGTTCTGCAATGGCGTCCTCGACGCCGAGAGTGCAGCCGATGGCCCGATCGGCGCCGACAAGCTGGCGCTGCTGGAAGGCAAGACCGTGTCATTCGTCGACCAGGGTTCAACCTCTGGCTACGCCATCCCGGCCCTCCAGCTGGACGAAGCTGCCGTCGATCCGATCGACGGCATCAACGGCCTCTTTGCCGGCGGTCATGACAGTTCGGTCCAGGCCGTGTACGACGGTGATGCCGAAGTCGGCGTCTCGTTCAACGACGCCCGTGGCCAGATCGAAGAGACGAGCCCTGACGTCGGCGAGAAGGTCGTCGTGTTCGGTTGGTCCGGCCCGATCCCGAACGACGGCTTCGCCGTTGCCGGTGACCTCCCCGAGTCCCTCGTCGCAGCCATTACCGCTGCGTTCGTCGACATCGCCGCAACCGAAGACGGCGCGACTGTCCTCGACGAGCTCTACGAGATCGACGGCCTCGTGCCGGTGACCTCAGCAGATTTCGACGTCATCCGTGACCTCGAAGTCAAGCTCGGCGACGTTCTCGAGTGATCTGCTCGCCGGTGTGACATCTGGTGCCTGGCACCAGATGTCACACCGGCATGATCCTCCCGTCCGTTCCACTCGATCCAGGTCCTGCCACCCATGATTCGTTTCAGCAACGCCAACGTCACCTACCCCAACGGGGTGTCGGCAATGAAGGACCTTGATCTCCAGATCGATGACGGCGAGTTCGTCGTCATCGTTGGCCTCTCCGGGGCCGGCAAGTCCACGCTTATCCGCGCGATCAATGGCCTCGTGCCGCTGACAAGCGGCGAACTGGAGGTCAACGGGCATGAGGTCCACGACCTCAGCAGTTCCGGAATGCGCGAGCTGCGCTCCGATATCGGCATGATCTTCCAAGGTTTCAACCTGGTCGACCGCACCACCGTGTTGAAGAACGTCCTGATGGGTCGGCTCCACAAGGTGTCGACCTGGCGGACATTGATCGGCAAGTATCCGCAGGCCGACATCGACATCGCGGCCCGGGCACTCGCACGTGTCGAGATCATCGAAAAGACCTACACGCGCGCCTCTGACTTGTCCGGCGGGCAACGTCAACGCGTCGGCATCGCGCGCGCCCTCGCTCAGGAACCCTCGATCCTCCTCGCCGACGAGCCGGTCGCCTCGCTCGACCCGCCCACGAGCCACGTCGTCATGCGCTATTTGCAACAGATCAGCCGAGATCTCGGCATCACCACCATCGTCAACCTGCACTTCCTTGACCTCGCAACGGCGTACGCCGACCGAATCATCGGGCTGCGCGACGGGGCACTTGTTTTTGACGGACCGGGGAGCGAGTGCGACGAGACAGTGTTCGAGAGCATCTACGGACGCAGTCTCACCGCTGACGACACGATGGCGAAGCAAGCCGCTCTCTGAATCAGCCCGGATGACCATCGTGAACGAAACGGGCCCGACTGCGGTGCCTGAACTCCCGGCGAAGCCCGGTCCATCGGTGTTCGCCGTCGGCACGGCCATCGGTGCCATCGTGCTCACGATCGTCTGTGCCAGGAGCGTCGGGTTCTCCCTCAACGAAATCGTCACCAACTTCACTCGGAAGAACTCGGTGGTCGAAGGCCTCCTCAATCCCGATTGGGGCCAGATCTGGTCGCGCCGTTCGCGGTCCGCGTTCGTCGAAACGCTGCAGCTCGCCGTGCTCGGCACGGCAACAGGCGCAACAGCGGCACTCCCACTTGCGCTGTGGTCGACAACGTTCGGCAACCCCAACCGTTGGCTCCGACTCATCGTGCGCAGCTTCAACAACGTCATCCGGTCGATCCCCGACCTGCTCTGGGCGTTGCTGTTCGTCACCGCCGTCGGCATCGGCGCACTCAGCGGCTTGCTGGCGCTCTTCTTCTTCTCGCTGGCCGTGACCACCAAGCTCACCTCTGACACCCTCGATGGCATCGACATGGGGCCGATCGAGGCAGCCAACGCGGCCGGCGCGAATCTGAACCAGATGCTGCGCACTGCGGTCGTGCCGCAGATCCTGCCGTCATACACGTCCTTCGTGCTCTACAACTTCGAGCTCAACTTGCGCGCCTCGGCCGTGCTCGGCCTCGTCGGTGCGGGCGGCATCGGCGCGCGCATCGAGTTCTTCCGTGGTCGTGGTGACTGGGAGAAGTTGTGGGGCCTCGTCGTCATGTTCTTCCTCGTCGTGTTTGTCGTCGAACGCATCTCGGTCACGCTGCGCCGGAGGCTCGTCTGATGACGGAGTCGAAGTTGCGCGTCAGCTTGATGCCGACACCGCCAGAGGGTGTTGAGCTGCCGGACAAGCCCCGTGCGACGTTCCGCTGGGTCTCCACGGCGATCGTCATCGCGCTCGTGTGGTGGTCGGCGACGGGTATCGATGCGAAGTGGTCGCGCCTGCTCGAAGCCCCTGGGGACATGTGGACGCTGTGCCGCGTCATGTTCAGCAATATGGAGGCGAGCGACATCCCCGAGCTCGTCGCCGCAATGTGGGAGTCGATCGCCATTGCCTGGCTCGGCACGATCATCGCAGCGCTCTTCGCCGTTCCTATGTCGTTCCTCGCAGCCGAGAATCTGGTCGGCAAGCCAGTGGCGTGGATCACCCGCCAGATCTTCAACCTGCTGCGTGCGATTCCCGAGATCATCTTGGCGTTGGCATTCATTCCGATTTTCGGTCTCAAACCCATGGCTGGCGTGCTGGCAATTGGCGTGGGGTCGATCGGCACGCTCGGCAAGCTGTTCTACGAGATCATCGAAGGCATCAACAAGGGCCCGCTCGAAGCAGCGGACGCCGTCGGCGCGTCACCGCTCCAGCGGTTGCGGTGGGGAGTGCTCCCGCAGGTCACCCCAGAGATCACGTCGTTCCTGCTCTACCGTTTCGAAGTCAACATTCGCGCATCGGCCGTGCTCGGCCTCGTCGGTGCCGGCGGCATCGGATCCGACCTTGCAGAGGCGCTGAAGTTCAAGGACTTCGGCACCGCTGGTCTGGGATTGATCATCGTCGTGTTGGGCACCATCTGCGTCGACACGGTGTCGGGGGCGGTGCGGCGCCGCATCGTCAGCGGCAAAAAGGCGATGCTCGACGTCGAGCACGAGGCCTTGCTGAACGAAGGCCGCATGGGCGTCTGACGCATGGCCGACCTCACACCACTCCCAGAGTTCATTCTCGGCGTCGATCTCGATGGCGTGGTGGCGGACCATACGTTGCGCTTCCGCGAGATCATGGCCGAGTTGCGCGGCGTGGAGCCTGAGACGATGCCGCTCGAGCGGTCGTGGGATTTCGCCGAGTGGGGCTTCAAGCCCGACGAGTACGCGCACTACCACCGCATTGCGGTGATGGAACATGACATGTTCGCCACGATGCCGGTGATCGCCGGCGCGGCCGAGGCGCTCTGGCGCCTCAGCGACGCCGGAGTGTGGATTCGCATCATCACGCATCGGCTCTACGTGCACTGGGGCCACGCAAAGGCAATTGCCGACACCGCCACATGGCTCGACACGCACCGCATTCCATATCGCGACCTGTGCTTTCTGGGCAAAAAGCCTCAGGTTGAGGCGAGCGCGTACATCGACGACGCCCCGCACAACGTCGAACAACTGCGTTCGGCGGGCAACACGGTGATCACGTTCGAACAGCCATACAACCGCGACATCGATGGCTTACGTGCCGCGAACTGGAGTGAAGTCGAAGCAATCGTGACCGAACTCGCTGCTGGGCACGTCGGGCAATTTCATGCTCAGCTCCCAGGGATCGACGCCGGCTCAGACCGCCTCAACCGCAACCGGCCGTAACCAACGGCTCGGCGGGCAACGTCGATGTGGGACGCGCCGGTCTGCGGGTACCGTGTTGGTCATGTCCGCTGATGTCACCGATCATGACGCCGGGTCCGGTCAGGAAAAACACGTTCACGAACACGAACACTCCCATGGGTCGGGCCACAGCCACATGGTCCATCGCCACCGAGACGTCACGGGCGGCACAATTCGTGCTGCGGTGTTCGGCGTCAGCGATGGCCTGGTGTCCAACGTTGCGCTCATCCTCGGCGTCGCTGCTGCCGCTTCGACACGCGAGAGCGTGCTCATCGCAGGTGTTGCCGGCTTGCTCGCAGGGTCAGCCTCGATGGCTGCCGGTGAATATGTGTCGATGAAGGCCCAGGCCGAGTTGGTCGAGCGTGAACTCGACATCGAACGACTTTCAATCGCCAGGCAGCCCGAGATGGAACAACGCGAGCTTGCCGCGATCTACCGCCAACGTGGTGCAGACGCGGAGACTGCGCGCCGAATGGCTGAACAAGTCCACGAGAATCCTGAGGTGGCACTCGACGTGCACGCTCGCGAAGAGCTTGGCGTCGATCCCGACGGGACCGGGAACGCCGGCTCCGCCGCACTCAGCTCGTTCATCGCCTTCGCTTTCGGCGCGCTCATTCCGCTGTTCCCCTGGTTCTTCTTCGAGGGCAATGGCGCCGTGATTGCTTCGGCCATTCTCGGGCTGGTTGCAACAGCCTGCGTGGGCGCAGTGCTCGCACGCTTCACCGAACGATCGATGATCCGCACAGCCGGCCGCCAGATGAGTTGGGCGATTGGAGCGTGCACGATCACGTGGGTCATCGGTAGTTGGCTCGGTACCGCGGTCGGTTGATGAGTCGGGCGTCGTCGACCACCGGCCCGGCGCTGGCCAGCGCCGGTGAATGGGCCGACCGCGTCCATTCGCTGCTCGGTCTCCACGCGACGGAGGGCAACACGGTCGATGTCCTGCGCAACGGCGACGAGATCTTCGGTGCGATGCTCGATGCCATCGATGGAGCTGAACAGACGGTCGACATCGTCACCTTCGTCTTTTGGAGCGGCCATGTCGCGGACCGCTTCGCGCAAGCACTGGTCGGTGCGGCAAACCGTGGATGCCGGGTCCGGGTATTGGTCGACGCGCTTGCCGAACGCAAGCTCGATTCCCAGGTGATCAACACGATCAAGGGCTCAAGCTGCGAGTTGCGCTGGTTCCGGCCGTTCACTGACGAGAAGATTCCGCAGCTGAACGGCGCGAACAACCGCACGCATCGCAAAATCCTTGTGGTCGACGGCACCGTTGGTTTCATCGGCGGCGTCGGGATTGCCGACGAGTGGTCCGGCAACGCACGCAACGAGCACGAGTACCGCGATACGCATCTGCGAGTCCGCGGGCCGGCAATTGCGGGGTTGCAGGCCGGCTTCATCGACAACTGGGCCGACCACAACCACAGCGGCTTCGACCCGATGTCTGAGTCGGTTATCGACTCGCGTCCCGCAGGCACGACGGCGTGTGCTGTTGTGCAGGCTGCTGCCGAAAACGGATCCAACGACATCTGGCGGCTGATGATCACGCTCATCGCGTGTGCACAGCAACGAATTCGTATTGCATCGGCGTATTTCAATCCGGGCGAACAGCTCACTCAGGCATTAGTCGACGCTGTGGAACGTGGGGTCTCGGTCGACATTATGCTTCCCGGCACGCACGCTGACAAGCGCTTCATTCAGATCACCGGTGAGGCGTCGTACCAGCGTCTGCTGCAAGCCGGCGTGGTGTTGCGTACGTACGAGGTGTCGATGATGCACGCCAAGGTGATGACGGTCGACGGAACCGTCGCTTCAGTGGGTTCAGCCAACTTCAATCAGCGGTCGCTGCGTCACGACGACGAGGCGAACATCGTTGTCTTCGACCCCGACGTCGTCGCGGTGCTCGATCGTCACCTCGACGAGGATCTCGAACACTGCGTGCTGCTCGATCCACAGGAATGGGCCGATCGTGGGCTCTTCCAGCGAGTTGCTGAACGAGTCACCGAAACCGTCAACCACTGGCTCTGACGGACACCGCCTCGCGCTGCGCTGTATCGTCGCGTTCCGTGACGTCGCCCCGCTCGCTCTGGTCGCGTCAGTCGACGCGCCGCCTCGCCGCCGCAACGGTGGTGCTGACGCTCGGGCTGTCTGCGGTGGGCTCGACCATTCCGGTCGAGGCGCAGACCGACAGCGAGGCAGCCCGGCAGGCCGCGCGCGAGATCCAAGCCGCCCGCGATCGAGCCAACGAGGCCGCACAGGCGTTGTTCGATGCTGAGTCGTTGATCGACACGCTGAGCCTGGAGATTGCCGAGGCCCAGCGGGAACTGACAGCAGTTGAAGCCGAGTCAAGTGAGATGCGCCGGTCACTCGAAGCATCTGCGGTGCGTCGCTTCACGCAGTCAGGAGGGTCCAGCTTCATTCTGCTCGGCGACCTCGACGAGGCCAACGACGAACTGACTGCCGAAGTGCTGACTGCAGTCACTGTCGAGGCCGCAACGGTTGAACTCGACGACTTCGATGCCGTGATCAAGGAAGTCGACGAAGCCCGCACCCGCCTCGAACGGCGTCAAGCCGAGGCGGAACAGGCGTCAATCGACTACGCCGCCTTGCAGCAGCGAACCGAAGACGAGATCGCCCGACTCATCGAAGTTGAGGAACGGCGGCAGATCGACGAAGCAATCGAACGCGAGTTGCAGCGCCAGCGCGAGGAACGGGCGCGCCAGGATGCAGCCGCGGCCCAGGCCGCAGCCGATCGTCAATCCGCCGCATCGGCCGCGGCGGCCAGTTCGAACAGCAACTCGGGATCATCCGGATCATCGGGAAGCTCCGGTTCGAGCGGCGGAAGTTCCGGCGGCAGTGCCGGGAGTGGCAGCTCGGGTGGAAGCGCCCCACCGGCGACTTCGCCGCCATCAAACGCTGGTCGGGGGATGACCTGCCCGATCCGCGGCAACTATGCGTTCGCGAACACGTGGGGAGCCCCCCGCTCCGGTGGGCGCCGCCATCAGGGTGTCGACATGATTGCGCCATCAGGCACCACGCTCGTGGCGGCTGAATCAGGCACCGTTCGATTCTCCACCAACCGCCTGGGCGGCAACGCCGCCTGGGTCACCGGCAACAGCGGCACGAAGTACTACTACGCACACTTGCTGGGCTTCACAGGCGGCAACCGCTCTGTCTCTCAGGGCGAGCAGATCGGCACCGTCGGCCAGACCGGCAACGCGGGCACACCTCATCTCCACCTCCAGATCCATCCCGGCGGCGGCACTGCTGTCAACCCGTACCCATACGTCCGCGCCGTCTGCTGACACCCGCCGCTGACACACGGACAGGACCTTGTTCTCTGGCCGCGGGTCGGCGACATATTGCATCATGGAGTCATGAGCGACGCAGAGATGTTCTTCGCGGTGCGCCCCGTGAAATCGGTGGCGAGTGACCGCATCACAACAATCGATCCGGGGGCAACGCTGCGCGCTGCCGCTGCATCGCTCGCCGAGGATGACGTGAGCCTCCTCGTCGTCGGGACGCGCGACGCCGTCGAAGGGGTGGTGTCCGAACGCGACATCGTCCGAGCGGTCGCTGACGATGTCGACCTCGACACCGCAACCGTTGCATCGATCGAGAGCGACCACCTTCTTTGGGCAACGGTTGATTCGACGATCGCCGACGTCGCGGCGGAAATGATGGAGAACTACATCCGTCACATTCTTCTGCGCGATGAAACCGGAGCGCTGTACGGCATCGTCTCGATGCGCGACCTCCTCGTCGAGTTGCTCGACTAGTTGACGATGTCCGACCCACGCGGCGCCGACTCGGCGATCATCTCGTTGGTGAACGTCGCCAAGGCCTTTGGCCCGACCCGAGCACTTGACGGGCTTGATCTCCGCGTCGAGCCAGGCGACGTCCACGGGTTTCTCGGCCCGAACGGGGCCGGCAAGACCGTCACGATTCGCGTGCTGCTCGGGCTCCTTCGGGCCGACAGTGGCGTGGCCCGGCTGTTCGGCGCGGACCCGTGGGCTGACGCCGTGGAGCTCCATCGCCGCCTCGCTTATGTCCCTGGGGATGTGAATCTGTGGCCCGGGCTGTCGGGCGGCGAGATCATCGACCTGCTCGGGCGGCTGCGCGGTGGCATCGATCATCGACGCCGTGATGAATTGATCGCGCGATTCGCACTCGACCCGCGCAAGAAGAGCCGCACCTATTCCAAGGGGAATCGGCAGAAGGTCGCACTGATCGCTGCGCTGTCGTCGCGCGTCGATCTGCTGCTCTTAGACGAACCCACATCGGGCCTCGACCCGCTGATGGAATCGGTCTTTCAGTCGTGCATCCTCGAAGCCACTGCCGACGGAACGACGGTGTTGTTGTCGAGCCACATCCTTGCCGAGGTGGAGGCCCTGTGCGACCGCGTCACGATCATCAGGCAGGGTCGAGCGGTACAGCACGGCACCCTCGATGAGCTTCGTTCACTCACCCGCACCAGCATCGATGTACGCACGCGGGTGCCACTGACGGACTTCGACACTCGAGCGGGCGTCCATCGGGTCCGTGTCGACGATGACCGACTCCGCTTCGACGTCGACGGGAGTGCGATCGACGAGGTGATGCGACAGCTCGGAGAGGCCGGAGTGGTCTCTCTCGTCAGCCAACCGCCGACACTTGAAGAACTGTTCTTGATGCACTACTCGGACAGCAACGGCCAGGACACGACAGCAACGCCATGACCGACACCGCAGTCGCTCCGATCGCCGCGCCTCGACTGGGCTCGACCAAGCGAGACGGTCAGCTCAGCGGATTCGGTGCGCTCCTTCGACTCAGAATGCGGCTCGACCGGGTGCGGGTCGTCTGGTGGTTCGCCGGCATCGTTGGACTTGTCGCTGCCACGACGCAGAGCATCGTCGGCCTGTACGACACGCAAGCCGACCTCGATCAGTACGCCGAGCTCGTTGACGGGAACGCGGCGCTGATCGTGCAGGCGGGGCCCGGGTACGGCCTCGACACACCGACAACGGGTGCGGTGGTGATGAACGAACTCAGCATCTGGACGCTCATCGCCGTGGCGCTCATGAGCATCTTTTTGACGGTGCGGCACACTCGGACTGAAGAGGAGACTGAGCGGATCGAGTTGATCAGAGCTGCGCCGATCGGCCGCCATGCCCCACTCGCTGCGACGTGTGTTCACGTGATTCTCGTGGTGGTCGCTGTCGCCGCCGGCGCGGTGGCCGTTCTGCTGGCGGCCGATCTGCCGACCGCAGGCTCGCTGGCCTTCGGTGCTGCGATGGTCGGCATCGGCGCTGTCTTCATCTCGGTTGCAGCGATCGCTGCGCAAGTGGTCGGCGGGGCGCGCGCTGCGCTCGGGCTCGCATCAACGGTGCTCGCTGTGATGTTCGTCGTGCGCGCTGTCGGTGACGTCACGGCACCGGCGCTCTCGTGGGGGTCACCCATCGGGTGGGGGCAGGCCATCCGGGCCTTTGCTGACGAACGCTGGTGGGTACTCGTCATTCCGGTGGGAGCGTCGGCCGGACTCCTCGCCCTCGCCATCCACTTGCAGTCACGTCGAGATGTCGGTGCCGGAATGCTGCCGCAGCGAATCGGCAATGCAACGGCTGGTCCACGGCTCGGTTCCACCTTCGGTCTTGCGGTGCGTTTGCAACGCGCCTTGGTTGCGGGGTGGCTCGTCGGCCTGGCGCTCTTCGGTTTCTTTTATGGCATCATCGCCGATCAGGCCGAGACGCTTTTTGCCGATAATCCGGAGATGGCGGACTTCTTCGAGCAGCTGGGTCAAGCGTCGCCGACCGACGCGTTCCTGTCGACGGCGCTGTTCATGCTCGCCTTCATCGCCTCAGGGTTTGCGATCTCGTCCGTCCTTCGACTCCGATCCGAAGAGGCAGCGACGCGCGCCGACTGGATACTCGCCACTCCGACCGCTCGGCACACATGGGCGATGAGCCACCTCGTCGTGGCAACCGTCGGGGTGACGGCCATCATGGCCGTGTCGGGTGTCGCTACCGGAGTGGGCTTCGCCCTGGTCAGCGGTGACGTTGGACAGATCGCGCGCATCGTGGCCGGTGCCCTCGTGCTGACGCCCGCACTCTGGGTGCTGTGCGGCGTCACGACACTGCTCATCGGTTACTCGAGACACGCGGCGAACGCGGCCTGGGCGGTGCTGGCGGCGCTAGTCGTGATCGGTCTTTTCGGGCCGCTGCTCGAGCTCCCCCAGTGGGTTCGCAACCTGTCGCCGTTCGAACACGTTCCGGCGCTTCCCGGTAGCAGTTTCGACATCGTGCCGCTGGTCGTGTTGACCGCGTTCGCTGTCGTCGGTCTCACCGTCGGCGTCCGCGCACTGGCACGTCGCGACATCGGTTGAAACCGGTCCCAACTGCCCGCTCGACGTTGTCTCAGTAGGACTTGGGGAGGCCGAGGACGTTCTGGGCGATGTAGTTGAGCGTCATCTCTTGGCTGACGGGCGCAAGTCGTTGCAGCCGAGCCTCGCGCCAATACCGCTCAACGTGATATTCGGTGGCGTAGCCCAAACCGCCGTGCGTTTGGATCGCTTGATCGGCAGCGAAGAACGACGCCTCGGCTGCCAGGTATTTGGCGGTGTTGGCCTGCTCGCCACATTCGAGCCCGGCGTCATAACGCTCAGCGGCCACCAGCATCATCGTGTACGCCGCCTGCAGGTCCATGTGAGCCTTGGCCAACGGGTGCGAGATCGCCTGGTTCTTGCCGATGGGGCGACCGAAGACCTCGCGCTCTTGGGCGTACGCGATGGCTCGCCGCAGAGCGACCTCCCCGATCCCGCAGGCCATCGAGGCAAGCAGAATACGTTCGGCGTTCAGTCCGTGCAGGATGTGGTGGAATCCGCGGCCGCGTTCACCGACGAGGCGCCAGCCTTCGACCGGTAAATCGTCGTAGGCCACCTCACACGACGCCACCGCATTGCGCCCGAGCTTCGGGATCGGCGCGATGTCGCAATACTGCGGGTCGAGGTCGACAAGAAACAGTGACAGACCGCCGAACCCTTCGCCTGGCGTTCCGTCGGTGCGGGCGAGCAGTAGGCAGACCTCAGACTCGAGTGCCTTCGACGTCCAAATCTTGCGACCCGAAATGATGAAGCCACCCATTCCGTCGTCGGTGGCGCGCGTCGAGATGCGACTCGTGTCGGTCCCAGCATCCGGTTCGGTCACCCCGAAGGCAACGTGGAGATCGCCTGCCGCTGCTCGGGGAAGAAAGGTGTCCTTGAGTTGGTCGTTGCCAAACTTGATGACCGGGGCGAGGCCGAACATCGTCAAGTGCAGCGCGGTCGAGCCGTTCATTGCAGCGCCCGACGCTGCGACACGATTCAAGACGAGTGCACCTTCGGCAATCCCCTGGCCGCCGCCGCCGTATTGCTCGGGGATCGCGATGCCAACCCATCCACCGGCGGCCATCGCGTTGTAGAAGTCCCAGGGAAACTCATGGTCGCGATCCTTCTGCGACCAGTAGTCATCGTCGAAGTCAGCACAGACGCGATCAACACCTTCGGCAATCGCGGCACGGTGTTCATCGTTATCGAGTGTCATCGGGTACCGAGCTTGGCAGCCAGCGTCCTCGATCGACGAGCGCACGACATCGGTGTCACGCGTCGAGCAGTGATTCGAGGTCCAACGCGTCGATGGCTCGTGCACACCGCCGGTTCATCGTTTCGATCAGCGCGAACTGACGTGGGTCGTCGAAGTCCATCCCCCGGGCGGCAACGATCGGATAGACGAGACAGAACAACGCGGCCAGCCGGTAGTCCTCCCACAGACGATTGGTTTCGGCAGGCGATACGCCTGCAGCGTGGAGCGCGGCGATATACCGATCAAAGAGGGCTCGCTCGTGGGCGACCGCGACGTCAGGCAAGAGGCTCTGGGTGACGAAGTAGGCCAGATCGTAAGACGGCGAACCGAGACCGGTCAGCTGGAAGTCGAGGAGGACCGTGCGGCCATCTGCAGCGAAGAAGATGTTGTCAGCGCGGTAGTCGCCGTGAATCACCGTGGTGGGCGATGTCGACAGCGTCGCCAACATCGCGGGCATCGCCTCTGCCCAACGTGGTGCCACGTTGGCGATCGCTGGCTCAACGTCCATCAGCGAACTGACCTTCTCCCAGCCTTCGGCGAAGACGACGGGCAAGACGGCGAGGTAGATCGGGTCGGCCAGACTCACCGCAGCGCCGGTCTCGACGAACCGTTCCGCATCACCCCAGAACTCTGCGTGCCAGAGAGCGAGTTCGTCGACGGCACGCTCGGCATCGGCGATCTCCATCCCTTCGATCTGGTCGACGACTCGATGCCCGCCTTCGTCTTCCATCAGGACAAAGTACGAAGCTCCGTCCTCTGACACGGCACCTCCGAACCCTTGTGGCGCGTCGATCGGCGAGCGCTCCCGGAGCTCTTCATAGAACTTGACCTCACGCTCGTACATCCGCAGCATCGAGCTCGTGAACACTGCCGCTTCGTCAAGCGCCGGCAGTTTCAGCACCAGGGTCTTGGGAACGTCGGTGCCACTGAGGTGCAGGCGGTAGACGGCACTACTGACGCCAATACCGACGCCAATGATCTCGGCGTCGAGTCCGGTGACGGCGAGTCCGGTGGCCGCGGCCAGCCATTCGACAGTCACTTCATCGATCGTGGCGGGAATCTTCGTCATGGGCACTCCATCCGTCGTGCCGCCGCGCAGCGCGGCGGGTTGACTCAGATGCTCGCATATCATCGACGTGACGCCCGACACGGCCGAAGGGGCCGGTGGACCATGTGCCAGGATCAGTCCATGGCGATCGAAACTGTCACCGGGTACTGCTGGCCCCAATCCATCACGGCGGGCGCAGGCGTCGCACTGCATCTGTCATCTGCGGGCGGCCGACCGGTCGACGTCGAGATCGCCCGTCTCGGCGCTGAGCGGACGGTGCTGTGGACCGACACCGTCGATGCCGGTGACCACGCGACGCCGCGCGACGCTGACGCCCACGGCTGCAACTGGCCGGTTGCGACAACGGTGACCGCCGACGATCAGTGGTCATCGGGGTACTACGAGGTCCAACTGACGATTGATGTCGACGGCAAGACTCGACAGAGCCACGCGTTCTTCGTCGTGCGTCCGAGCGCCAATTCGGCCAACACGATTCTGTTGCAACTCGCGACAAATACGTGGCACGCCTACAACGACTTCGCCGGCCGCAATCTCTACACCGGCAACACCCGTGCCTCCCTGCAACGTCCGATGGCGCGCGGGTACCTGTTCAAACCCGCCGGAGCAGGTCGTCGAGTGACCACGACCAACCCACCCGACCGCGACATGAATGCCCATGTCGGCTACATCCGGATGAACCATCTCTCCGGGTGGGCGGGATCGGCTGGGTGGCCGGACTGGGAGTGGCCGTTCCTCGCCTGGGCCGAGCGCAACGGCTACGGCATTGATGTCATGACCAACGCCGACCTCGAGGAGCATCCGGGCATCGTCGACAGGTACCAGCTGTTGTTGTCGGTCGGACACGACGAGTACTGGTCCGGTCCAATGCGCGACACGGTCGAATCGTTCATCGCTGGTGGTGGCAACGTCGCATTCTTTTCGGGCAACACCGCGCTGTGGCAGGTGCGGATGGAAGACCCTGACAACGACGGCCCAGCGACGGTGATGGTCGGGTACAAAGGGCAGTTCAAGGATGATCCGGTGTATGGAACGGACCGCATCGGTGAGCTGACGAGCATCTGGTCCGATCATCTGATCGGCCGCCCTGAGAACCAGATGACCGGGGTGAGTTTCACCCGTGGCGGCTATCACCGCATCGGCAAGCGCGTCACCAATGGTGCTGGCGGCTACACGGTGTATCGCCCCGAGCACTGGATGTTCGACGGCACGGAGATCGACTACGGCGACGTACTCGGCGCAGCTGCAACCACGGTTGGGTACGAATGCGACGGCTGTGAGTACACCGTTGTCGACGGGCTGCCGCACCCGACGGGCGTCGACGGAACGCCTGCCTCGTTCGAGATCTTGGGCATGGTTCCTGCTGCCCACTTCACGCGGACGACTGCCGGTCGGCCCCCGAAGCCGCATGAGCCATCCGAGATCGAGTTCCTCGCGTCACGGGTGTTCGACTCTCGGGATCCAGCGGCGGTCAAGAAGATCGCTGCTGGCCAGGCGATGCTCGGGAGCTACGTCTCCCCCGGCGGCGGCACGGTCATCACTTCGGGCTCCACTGATTGGGCCCACGGCCTCGCCGGGCGGGACGAACAGATCGAGCAGATCACGCGCAACATCCTCGACCGCCTCGGCTGACTTCCCTCCAGGTCTCCCCGTGGACCCGGCGCGCACGCGGTGGGAGGGAATCTCGTGGAACGGATGTGGCGCCCGCTCGCCGGTAGGTTTCGGGAGTGACCGGATCCGAGGGAGCGAACGACGAGGTGCGCCGGCGCTTGCTTGATGCGATGGCGGTGCTGCGCGAGGTCATTGCTGCTCCGGAAATGGCCAACGAACTCCACGCTGACGAAAAGGCCGACTTCTTCAATGCGGCCGGTGATGTGTTCTGTCCCGATCCGGAGATTCGCCGGCGGCGCACCAAGCTGCTGCAGCAGCAGCGTCGCAACGAGCGCACTCAACGAGATGACGACGTGCTCGGCGAAACCGGCATCCGTACGCTGCGCAGTAAGCCGGTGTTCACCACGCCCGACGTGTTCGCACCGGGCGACTTTGAGCAGCGCGACGTCGCCGATGATCCGGACCGGCCAGCGTTTCGTGAGACGCTCGAGCCTCAGCACTGCTACATCTGCAAGGTCCGCTATCACGAAGTGCACCACTTCTACGACCAGCTCTGCCCCAGCTGTGCGGCGCTCAACTACACCAAGCGCGGCGAACTGGCCGACATGTCGGGGATGGTCGTGTTGCTGACCGGTGGCCGCGTGAAAATCGGGTACCAGGCCGGCATCAAGCTGCTGCGCTGCGGAGCCGAGCTGATTGTGGCGACGCGCTTCGCGCGTGACGCTGCGGAGCGGTACGCGGCAGAGCCCGACTTCGCCGACTGGGGCGACCGACTCGAAATCTTCGGGCTCGACCTCCGCCACACCCCAAGCGTGGAGGCCTTCTGCGCACACCTCCTCGCGACGCGCACGCGACTTGATGCCATCGTCAACAATGCGTGCCAGACCGTGCGCCGACCGCCAAGCTTCTACGAACACATGATGGACCGCGAAACAGCGGCCCTCGAGTCGCTGCCGGCCGATGTCCTGCAACTCGTCGGCTCGTACGAAACACTCCGCAACGCCGCGCCCTCCCTCCCGCTCGGCGACGACAGATCAGCTGCGCTCGCACCCGCCGCCGAGGCCACCGACGTTCCGGGCCTCACTCGCGCTGCCGAGCTCTCCCAGGCGATGCTGCTGCCCGAGGACCGCCCGACTGTTGCTTCGCTCTTTCCTGCGGGCCAACTCGATCAAGACCTGCAGCAGGTCGATCTTCGTGGCCGAAACTCATGGCGACTGCAGCTCCACGAAGTGTCGGCGGTCGAACTGCTGGAGACGCAACTGGTCAATGCTGTGGCGCCGTTCGTGTTGAACGCCCGACTGAAGCCGTTGATGGAGGCAACCCCCGGAGATCACAAACACGTGGTCAACGTGTCAGCCGTCGAGGGTCAGTTCTACCGGCCGCGGAAGACCACCAAGCACCCGCACACCAACATGGCAAAGGCCGCGTTGAACATGATGACGAGGACGTCCGCGACCGATTATCACGACTCGGGCATCAATATGAACAGCGTCGACACCGGCTGGGTCAGCGACGAGGACCCTGTTGCCATCGCCGAGGCCAAGACCGCTGAGCAACGGTTCCATCCCCCGCTCGACATCGTCGACGGCGCAGCGCGCATCGTCGATCCGATCATCGACGGATTGAACACCGGCACTCATGTGTGGGGCCAGTTCCTCAAGGACTACACGTCAACCGACTGGTAGCCCGCGAAGCGGACACCGCTGAGCTTGGCCATCTTGTCATCCCAGGTGGCGAGGTCGTTCTGGTTCAACTTCGACAGGTGATCGTGGCCGCACGCACGCGCCATCACCGACATGAGTTCGACCGATGCACTGAAGAACGTTGCGAGGCGTTGGGCCGATGCTGCGACGTCGAGTCGGGCTCGGAGTTCTGGCTTCTGGGTTGCGATCCCGGTCGGACAGTTGTTGGAGTTGCACATTCGAGCACCCACGCAGCCGATGGCCTGCATGGCTGAGTTCGACAGCGCGATGCCATCGGCGCCGAGAGCGAGCGCTTTGACGAAGTCAGTGGGGACGCGCAACCCGCCGGTCACGATCAACGTGACGCGCCCGCTTGCCCCTGCGTCGTCGAGGAAGCGGCGAGCCCTGGCGAGGGCTGGAATGGTCGGAACGCTGATGTGGTCGCGGAACATCGTCGGTGCGGCGCCGGTGCCACCTCCGCGGCCGTCGAGGATGACGTAATCGACTCCGGAATCAAGTGCGAATCCGAGATCCGCCTCGACGTGATTGGCGCTGAGCTTCATACCGATGGGAACGCCGCCGGACAGCTCGCGCACGCGGTCACCGAATCGACGAAAGTCATCGACACTGTGCAGGTTGGTGAAGGTTGGCGGCGACACGGCTGGGTGTCCCGGTTCGATGCCGCGGACCTCAGCAATCTTGCCGACGTTCTTCGACCCGGGCAGGTGTCCGCCCGTTCCGGTCTTCGCGCCCTGGCCGCCCTTGAAGTGGAAGGCTTGGATGGACGACAGGAGTTCTTCTCGGTAGCCGAACTGGGCACTGGCCAGTTCGTAGAAGTATCGGCTGTTGGCCCGCTGCTCTTCGGGAAGCATGCCGCCTTCCCCCGAGCAGATTCCCGTCCCGGCCAATTCGGCACCCGTGGCGAGAGCGACCTTGGCTTCTTCGGACAGCGCACCGAAACTCATGTCCGAGACGAACAGGGGGATGTCGAGGTGGAGCGGCCGCTCGGCCTCCGGCCCGATGACGAGTTCGGTGCCGACGGTGACGTCGTCGAGCAGCGGCTTCGTGGCCATCTGCGCCACCATGATCTGGATGTCGTCCCAGTGCGGGAGGTCCTTGCGTGGCACCCCCATCGACGTCATCGTTCCGTGGTGACCGATCTTCGTGAGGCCGTCTCGAGCCAACTGGTGAATGAACTCCACGGTGGGCTCCTCGGGCGTCGAACGAGCCGTCGGCGCCGCTCCCGAGCCGGACGGTGGCGGTGTAGCTGCAGCTGCGGCGGCGGCTGACCCTGTCGTTCCGACCTGGACGGCGGTGATCTGGGCGTGGCTGCCATCGCAGTAGGGCGCGTTGCCCGTGCGCTTGCACGCGCAGAGGTGGGCAGCACCGTCGGTTTCCGCTGTGAACGCCTTGGGCGTGAAATCGGTGCCAACGTGTGAACCGTCGCAGAATGGCTGATTGCTCGACCGACCGCAGGCACACCAGTGGTATTCCTCTCCAGCCGTCAGGTCAGCAACTGCCGGCTTGTTGTCGGCAATGGTCGGGTCGGTCGTGTTCTCTGACATGTGGCGTGTCTCCTGACGATTCGGGTTGCGGGCGTGAGTGTAACCGGTTCTTGTTATTGCAATTATTGTGGATGCAGTCACCCCACGCCTTCCGGTCAGGAACGATCGACCTACTCACCCAGTTGGACTCAATCGTGCGCCCAGGCTCGCGTTGCACCGCGGCCAACGCATATCGTCGGCGACATGACGTTGACCGATCGCATCCTCATGGGCCCCGGCCCGTGCAACCCCTATCCCGAGGCTGTGCAGGCGCTCGGCAGGCCAATGCTCGGTCACCTCGACCCGGAGTTCATCGCCCTGCTCGATGAGACCAACGATCGGCTGCGCACGGTATTCGGCACCACGAATGCGTTGACGTTTCCCGTGTCGGCAACCGGGTCTGCCGGGATGGAAGCCGCCATTGTCAACTTCGTCGGACCGGGCGACACCGTCGTGGTCGGCGTCAATGGCGTCTTTGGTGGGCGGATGGTCGACGTGGTCAGCCGCACCGGCGCCGACGCCATTGCCGTTGACCACGAATGGGGCCAACCGGTCGACGTCGAACGAATGCTCGCCGCACATCCCAACCCTGCGATGTACGCAATGGTGCATGCCGAGACCTCGACCGGCGTGCAGAGTGACATCGCAGCAATGGGTGCGGCCAAAGGCGATGCGCTGCTGCTCGCCGACTGTGTCACCTCGCTCGGCGGTGTCGATCTGCGCATCGACGAGTGGAGCATCGACATCGCCTACAGCGGTACGCAGAAGTGCCTCGGCGTCGCTCCGGGTCTGGCACCTTTGACGGTGTCAGATCGAGCGATCGAACGAATTCTGCCGAAGCCGCAGTCGTGGTATCTCGATCTGAACATGATTGCCGGGTACGTCACTGGATCCGGCGCTCGGGCGTACCACCACACCGCACCCATCTCGATGATCATGTCCTTGCACGCCGGCCTCGGCGCCGTGCTGGACGAGGGTCTCGACGCGGTACGCGCCCGCCATCAAGCGGCCGGCGACGCGGTCAAGATTGGCATGCAGCGGCTCGGGTTCGAGTTGTTCGCCGCCGAGGGCCACCGGCTCGCACCTCTCAGCTCGATCACGATTCCGGAGGGACGCCTGGGCGACCAATCCGAGGCACAGGTCCGCTCTCGGTTGCTCGCCGAGTACGGCATCGAGATCGGCGGTGGACTTGGACCCGTCGCTGGCAAGGTCTGGCGGGTCGGCACGATGGGCCATACTGCGCGGTTGCGCAATGTCACCACCCTGCTGGCTGCGCTGTCCGCCATCGTCGACTGAGTCAGTGCTCGGCGGGGCGGTTCAGACTCACTGTTCGGCGACGTGCCCATCGGCAACGAGCCGGTCAACCATCGCATCGTCGAAACCCGCGCTGGCGAGGACCGAGCGGGTGTGTTCGCCGACTCGTGGCGATGAGTGTTGTGGCGAGATGTCGACGTCACGAATGCGCATCGGGGCTCGAACCGTCCGGTACTCGCCGTGCTCGTCGTGCTCGATGGTCGGGAAGAGACCAATGGCCTCGGCCTGGGGATCGGCGGTGACTTCGTGGAGCCCCAGGACCGGGCCCCAGATCAACCGATGTTCGTCGAAGATCGGACCCCAATCGTCTCGCGGCTTCGCTGCGAGCGCAGCGTCGACGGTCTCGACCAGTTCGGCCATGTTGTCGAAACGGCCTTTGATGTCTTGCAGGCGGTCATCATCGAGGAGGTGGTCGAGGCCGAGCGCGGCGCAGAAGCGCGGCCATGCACTGGCCTCGGGCATGTTGAACACGACCCAGTTGCCATCCGCGCACGGGTAACGGTTCGCGGTCGCGACGATCTGTTGCTGCCGGGAGCGACGGCGCACGGGTGCCTGATCGACGGCGGTGATTCCATAGTCGGTTGCCAGCGTCCATGCCGCCGTTTCGAACAACGATGTCTCAATGACCTGACCCTTGCCGGTGCGTTCGGCGAGGCGCAGCGCGGCGAGGATGCCGCTGACCAGCGCGAGGCCGGTGGTGTGGTCGCCCTGTGCCGGCCGCGCCATCGGAACCTGTCCTTCGGCACCATCGCGCATCGAGTCGTAGAGGCCGGATCGCCCGAAAAAAGCGGTGACGTCGTAACCGGGGCGCCAGGCCTCGGGGCCGTCGGTGCCGTAGCCCGTGAGGGTCGCGTGAACGAGTTTGCTGTTCGTGGCGAAAAGCTGCTCCGGCGCCAGGCCGAACTTTTCTTGTCGACGCTGCAACAGGTTGCACAGGAACACGTCTGCTGATTCGCACAGGCGGTGCACGATGTCGCGACCCGTGTCAGACCCCAGGTCGACAGCAATCGACCGCTTTCCACGGTTGTCCACATCAAACTGGAAGTCGTAGCCCTTGAAGGCACCCTCGACCTTGGCCGGGCGAGTCGTGTTGCGCATCGGGTCGCCGGTGAGCGGCTCGATCTTGATCACGTCGGCGCCGAGGTCGGAGAGAATCGCTGCGGCACTTGGCGCTGCCATCCAGCTGTCGATCTCAATGACGCGAATGTCGTCGAGTGGCAGTGTCATCCGACGACCTCAATGCCGGTGCCAGTGCCAATGCCAATGCCAATGCCAGAGAATGGGCCAAAGACAGGGACAGGGACAACGCGAAGGAGTTGCATCGGCGCATCTTCTCAGACGGGAGACAGGCTGAGAAAGAATCTGTGTGCGTCGGTCCCGTTGGACATCACGGCAATGTCCCGATTCGTTCGATCGCGGCGTCCAACGCGGTGACGGCAATGCGCCCGGCCTGCGACACGGTCAGCAACGCCCCTGCAGCCTCGTAACCATCGACCGCGTCGCCAAGCGCGGCAGTCAGCGCGTGGCTGGCATTGCCGCGCGGTCGATGACCATTCGCAATCATCGAGCCGACCAACTTCGCGCCGGTCTTCGCGTCGCCGCTGCGGATCAGCGCGATCGCCGCGACGCCGAACAGGTGGCTGACACCGACGTAGTAGTGCTGGTCGAGCGCTGCTTGCACGGCATCGCGGCAGTGATGCAGCACCTCGCCCAGTTCGGCGCGCTCGACGCTGAAGTGGAGGATCAGCCCATCGATCACCGGTTCGACGAGATGGTCGCGCGGCATCGAGTGCGGCCATTCCAGTCCATCGGTCCAGATGTCGAGCGCAGCGTCGATGTCGACTGGAACCACATGCTGGCGTTCTGCGTGCCCGACACGTTGTAGTACGGCTGGTCCTGGTGCCAGGGCGTGCGCTGCTTGGTTCCCGGCTCCTTGACCAGCACATGGTCGTGGTAGAGCCGACTCGTGTCCGAGCCGCTCAGTTCCGCAGCAATTTCAGCGCCGGGTGACCTCCTGATGAATCGTTCCATCGAAGGCAGTCGGGACCAGTTGCAGAAATCTTCGATAAATGCGCCATCTCCTGCGGCGCTCGCACGCTTCGCGCGCGGCGAGAGATCGGCGAGGTTGGCATCGATGGCGGCACGAGCCCATTCCATCTGATCCGGCGTGAATGCTTGGCGGACACACACCGCACCGTCAGCGGCATAGTCACCCTCGATCGTCCACCGGCCCATGCGCGTCCAGTCTCTCATCTGCGATGTCAGTTCCATCGACCACGGCCGGCATTACTCTCGGTTGAGCGATGCCTGTTCCCACTGCACTCCTCGACCTCGCTGTCGATCCTGTTGTCCACGACGTCGACCTGCGCTGGACGATGGCCTACGCCGCCGCGCTCGGCGATCACAACGATCGCTACTTCGACACGATGCAACCCGACGCTGTCGTTGCCCACCCGCTCTTCCCCGTCTGTCCAGAATGGGAAGCCATCGTCGCGTCACGGTCGAAGTCGTCGACCATCGGCATGACCACGGCGGAGGTCCTCACTGGAGTTCACGCCGCACACGACATCACGATTCACCGCCTCGTTCGGCCAGGCGACCGGCTGACCACGCAGCTTCAGATTGTGGCGCTCACCGACATCGGCCCGGGCGCAAAGGCAACAACCCGCCTCGTCACCGTCGACGCTGACGGGCAACCTGTTGCCACCACGACACAGGACGCCATCTATCTCGGTGTCCCGACCGATGACGTCCATCAGCTCGACCCGATGCCACCGGCCGCCATCGCCGGCTCTGAACGAACCGGTGCCCCGTCGACCTTCAGCCTCGACATCGCTGCAGGCGCTGCGCACACCTATACCGAGTGCGCTCGGATCTGGAATCCCATCCACACCGATCGGGCGGTGGCGCTGGCCGCCGGACTTCCCGACATCATCCTGCACGGCACCGCCACATTGGCTCACGGCGTCACTGCCGTCGTCGACGCCTGCGCTGGCGGGCGTCCTGAGTTGGTCCGCCGGATCACTGGTCGGTTCGCCGCGATGGTGGCGATGCCCTCGACGATCACGATCAATGTGTGGCCCGGCACGCTGACTCCAGATGGCACCACGACGGTTCCGTTCGAAGTGCTGAACGCACAGGGCGATGCAGCCGTGAAGGACGGCCTGATCGTGCTCGGTGCGATCGACGGGTGACCCTTGGGGTGGCCTCCCTCGACCCGCACGGGTGTGATGGGAGAATCTGTCGATGAAGCACGCCTTGTTCCTGCCGCCATTCGGCGCGCTCGCTGACCCCGTACGACTTGTTGAGCATGCCGTTGCCGCCGAGGAGGCAGGGTGGGATGCCGTCTTCCTGTGGGACCACGTGCTTCGTCGACCCGGTGAGCCCCAAGAGATTGCCGACCCCTGGGTCGCAATGGCCGCTATTGCGGCCGCCACCACGCGTCTTCGGATCGGTCCAATGGTCACCCCAATCACTCGTCGACGTCCGATCAAGCTCGCTCGGGAGACAACGACGCTCGACCATTTGTCGAGTGGACGATTGACACTCGGCCTCGGGCTGGGAGTCGACACCAGCCGCGAGCTGAGCGGCTTCGGCGAGATCGTGGACCCGCGGATTCGCGGCCAACGACTTGATGAAGGCGTCGAGCTGCTCTGCGCGCTCTGGACCGGTGAGGAGGTCAACTTCCACGGGGAGCACTTCACTGCTGACTCGATCGTTGCACTCCCGCGCCCGGTGCAGCAGCCACGTATCCCGCTGTGGTTTGCCGCGCGCGGCGAGGCCCGTAAACCAGTTGCACGCGCCGCCAGGTTCGACGGCCTCTTTCCCATCGAGGTCGATGCAACTCAACTCGGCGAAATGCTCGATGTCGTGCGTGCCGAGCGGGGCAGCTTGGACGGGTTCGATGTGATCGTCAACCCGAGTGAGAAGATCCCGTACGCGACGCTCGCTGACCATGGCGCGACCTGGGCGATTACGGGCCCAGCGCCTGGCGCCGAGGGCACCTTTGAGATGGCGTCATCGCCGCCCGAAGACACGTTCGGGACTCGCTGATCTCAGTCCGTCGATCGGTGCCGCCGGATCCGTGATCGGACGAACATCACCGGGCCGACAATGACCACGGCCAGACCGACGGCGACGAGCACCAACGCGATGGTGCCAATCTCCCCTGCCGCGCCGTCAGCGCCCTCGTCGACCTGACTGATGACGATCGACCATGTGGCGCCGGCACTTCCGGCCCCCAGCAACACCACGAGCAATGTGGCGATGATGGCAGCTGGCACCAGACGCTGGCTCTGGTGACGGCGGGGGTTCACGCTCTGGTCCACGGGCGATCGAAGTCGAAGAGGTGCATATCGAACTCTTCGGAGAGTGCCTCGAACACTCGAAGACCTCGGACACTGTTGCCGTGCTCGTCGAGCCGCGGCGAGAACACCGCGACCGCACCGGCCCCCGGGATGATGCCAACGATCCCACCGCCCACACCGCTCTTTGCCGGGATGCCGACCGTGTACGCCCACTCGCCTGCGTAGTCGTACATCCCGCAGGTGAGGGCCACGGTCAGCATGTCGCGAGCAACTCGCGGTGACACGATCTGTTCTCCCGACACTGGGTGAACTCCGCTGTTCGCGATCGTGGCGCCGATCATTGCGAGGTCACGAGCGGAGACGAGCACCGAGCACTGCGCGAAGTAGACGTCGAGCGTCTCTTCGACCCGGTCTTCGATGATGCCGTGGCTGAGCAGCAGGTAGGCAATGGCGCGGTTGTGGTTGCCGGTGGCACGTTCGGATTTCCACACAGCGTCGTCGATCTCAGGGCGCCGTCCGAGGTACCGCTCGAACATCGCAGCAATCCCCTCGATGCGTTCTTCGCGCGACCCGCCCACCATGTCAGTGATGGCAATCGCGCCGGCATTCACCATGGGATTCGGCGCCCGATGCCGTTCCTCGTCAAGTTCGATGGCGTTGAACAAATCCCCCGTCGGCGCCACCCCCACGCGCTCGAGCACGGCTTCACGGCCGTGTGTTTCGAGCGCCAGGCCATAGAGCAACAACTTCGAGATCGACTGAATGGTGAACAGGTGGTCATGGTCGCCGGTGAGTTGTTCCTGACCATCGAGAGCGACCGCTGCGATCGCAAAGAGATCGGGGTCGACGTTGCTCAACTCAGGAATGTAGGCAGCAGGTGCGCCCTCGGTGAGGGGACCGAACTGCTCGTGGAGCCCAATACAGACCTGTCCCAGCCACTCGATTCGTCGCTGCCGTTCGTCATCTTCGACCATCGAGCCGACCCTACGACACGCGTGCAGCGATCTCCGTGTAGCCGAGCTCGTGTGGTAGCCAATGTCGATGTTCATCGTCCAGCAGCACCGGAGGGTGACCGCTCCATGTCTGCGGTCAACGTGATCGACGGGCCGCCCCCTGAGTCGCCAACGGCGACACCGGTGCGCAGCCGGCTGTCATTGCTGTTCGCCGTGGTCGCCGGGTCGATGGCCGTGTTTTTCGGCAACTACGTCTTCTTCGTCCGCACCACCCTCGGCCAGGAACTCGACAACGCTGCGCTCGTCGGCGCGGAACACGAAACTCAGGGGGTCATCACCGAGGCATGGGACCTCCTCGACATCATCAGTGTCGCCTCGCTCGCATTGGCGTGCGTGGTGATTGGCATGGTCGCGTTGTTGCGCAAACGGGTCGCCCTCGCGTTTGCGGCGCTGACAACGATCGCAGTCGCCAACGTTGCAACCCAACTTCTCAAGCGAGTCGCCCTCGAGCGTCCTGATCTGATCGGAGCAGGCGACGTGAACAGTCTTCCGAGCGGTCATGCAACGGTCGCCACGACCGTTGCCGTCGGTCTGGTGATGGTCACAGCCCCGCGCTGGAGGTCGGTCGTGGCGCTGGTGACGGTTGTCTTTCCGATTGGGGTCGCTGTCGCAGTGGTGACCGCTTCGTGGCATCGGCCGTCGGACTCCATCGCTTCGTTCTGCGTCGTCTTGGGCATTGCCGCTGCCAGCCTCGCCGCGGTCGTCGCTGTGTTCGGCTTCGACGCCGGCGAACGACCGCCACGATGGGTGCGTCGCTCTGCTTTGGCCTTCGCCAGTGCAGCGATCGTCATCCTCAGCGCCGTGAGCCTCGTCGGTCTGTGGGCCGTCCGAAATCGTCTGCGAGATGGCCAACTTGACGCTCGCTGGGAGACGGTTGCGTACACCGCCTCAACGGCTGGCATCGCCGCCGGCGCCCTCGCCGTCATGCTGTGTCTCGTCCTTGCGTTGCGCGGCGTCGCCGTCGGCCACGGCGGATGGAACCGCACCGCTGAGGGTGCCACGGCGGTGGACCACTAGGTCTGCTCAGGTCTCGCTGGGAGATCCTGGTCTGACAACCCCGGCCTCGTAGGCCAGCACGACGGACCGACCCAGCAGTGCTGACCGCCGTACTCGACCAGGTCTCGGCGCAGTTTCCGCAGGCTGACGTCGAGACCTCTGAACAGTTCCGGGATCGGATCGAAGGGTTCGTCGACGAGGCGCTCGCCATCGTGAACATCATGGTTGCTCTTGCGGTGATCATCGCCCTCATCGGCATCGCCAACACGCTGGCGCTGTCGGTGTTCGAACGGACCCGTGAACTCGGTCTCGTTCGAGCTGTCGGGATGAGCCGTCGGCAGCTCCGGCGAATGGTCCGCTTCGAAGCGGCGCTCGTCGCCACATTCGGTGCTGTGTTGGGCGTCGCCATCGGCTTGCTGTTCGGTTTCGGCGTGGTGCAGGGTCTGCCCGATTCCTTCGCCTCCGGCGTGAGCATTCCGGTCGGTTCGATTCTGACGCTGGTTGCCGTCGCCGCCGCCGCCGGAGTCGTTGCCGCCTGGCTCCCGGCCCGACGGGCTGGGCGTCTCAACATTCTGGATGCCATTGCCGCCCAGTAACCGCATCAGATCACTGCCTGTTGACGGCTGGTCGAACACCTCGGGGTTGGACGCGCCAGACTCTCAGCAGTTCTGAACCATCAACCTCTGGGGAGCCACCGACATGACGGCCACGGATTCAACAGCAACGCAACGACCATTGCCGGCCGACCTCGCCGAACGGTTCATCCGCGACGGCTATGTCGTCGTCGACGATCTGGTCACGGCCGAGGAACGTGCCCGGATTGTCGACGATGCCGCTGGGTTTACCGACGGCACCTACCCGGTGAGCAATCCACCTGATGACGGCGACATCTTGGCCGTTCACTTCCCGCATTGGGTGAGTCCCGTGGCTCAGGATGCAGTGGTGCATCCGGGGATTGCTGAGGTCGTCGGCACCATTGCGGGAGCACACCTGCCAGGGTGGGATGGCCGGACGAAGTGCATGCAGTCGATGCTCTTCTTCAAGCCGCCCGGGTTGCAGGGTCAGGCGTGGCATCAGGATGAACGATTCATTCCGACGCGGGACCGGTCGCTCGTCGGAGCGTGGATCGCACTTGACGATGCCACGGTCGACAACGGTTGCCTCTGGGTGCTCCCTGGGTCACACCGCACGGGGATGATCCATCCCACGCGGGCTCACGGCCAGGTCGAGGAATTCGATCACAGCGACGAGGCATACGGGTTTGACGACGCCGAGGCCATTCCTGTCGAGGTTCGGGCCGGTGCGGTGGTCTTCTTCAACGGATATCTGTTGCACCGCTCGTTTCGCAATCGGTCGAACGGGACGCGCATGGCGTTGGTCAACCACTACATGAATGCCTGGTCGCTCCTACCGTGGCAGGTTGGCAAGGGCATCGAGGTCGGGACTGCGGACACGCGGGCGATCGTTCCCGTGACCGGGGACGACCCGTACGCGCACAAGGGCATCGACGAGAGTCCTGGCGTCACGTTTGTTCGGCCGCGCGTGACGCCAGCCTCGGCGCAGTTTCGGGATCCTTCTGCGGACGCGTTCAACCGCTCCTCGGATGCTGCTGCCACGGCCGATGGCGACGGTCCCGTGCTCCGGATCGACACTGGGCTCGCGATTGCAGCACCTGTCGCAGACGTGTGGAAGGTGCTGACCGACCTCGACCGATACGGCGATTGGAACCCATATGTCGTGGATGCGCAGGGCGCCGGCACTGCGGGATCCACGGTGACGGTCACGACACGGCCGACGGACGCCGACCGCGAGACCACCTACGACGTCGACGTGGTGGCCGTCGGCGCGCCCCACCGGCTTGAGTGGCAGGGCGGCTCACCGGATCGTGAGCGGTTCCTCACCCGACATGTGTGGACACTCACCGAGACGCCCGACGGTACCGATCTCCACCACTACGAGACCTTCCACGGAACCGATGCGCAGGCAACCTTTGACATGATCAAGGTCGGTCTCCGACGCGACTTTGAACGCTTCAATAGCGGGCTCAAGGCTGCCTGCGAGAACGGAAACCGCCTGGCCTGAGCAGAGAGTGAGCAGCGGGTCGACGGCCGCGCGGCCGTCGACTCAGAATCCGCGGTTGTTTTCGCGCTTCTTCGGCGGCGCCTTGAACGGTGCCTCGATGAGCATCTCGAACCGCGCGTCGTCGGGTTGGTTCGGCTCATTCATGTTCTGGAGGTACTTCTTGAGTGCGGCGCGACCAGCGGTGACGTGATCACCCTTGGTTCCGACTGAACGAGCGAGCGCATCTTTGGCCTTGCCGACTCGTTCCTTGCGGGTGGCCTTCTCGGCCTCGCTGAAGATACGTGGCTGCTTGTTGACCTTTGCAGCGGCTGCTGCGCGCCGCTTCGCTTCGGTTTCCTGCAGTGGGGTCAGCTTCTGGTTCGCCATGGGTGTCCAAGGTACAAGCGTGGTGATCCAAGTTGTCGAAAAGGGCGGCGGGATCAACGCAGAAGCCCACGCCCCTAATTCACACTAAAGAAAGCTAAGCTACGGGCCGGTCGGACGTCGACCGGACAGCAATTGCGAAGTGCACCATGTTCCCCGTCGACCCCACTCCACCCACCGAGCAGATCAATCGAATGCGATCGGGAAGGGCAACGTGATCAATTACCTCCGCGATCAGGTCGTGTCCGCCACCACGTCGCTATTCTCCCACGGTCCGTCACCGCTCGAGAAGACGCTCGACTATCAGGGCGACCCCGGCTTGCTCGGCCCCGACTCGATCTCGTGGCGCGTGATCGGAGACACCGCGGCGTTCGTCGGTGGGATCCGGGCGCTGCTCGTTCAGGCCGCCCATCCCGAGGTTGTTGCCGGCGTCGAGCAGCACTCTCGTTACCGGAGCGATCCGTTCGGACGCCTCAACCGGACATCGTTCTACGTCACCGAGACCACCTACGGCGCCCGCCCAGAGGTGGAAGCTGCCGTCGCGGAGGTGCGTTCGGCGCACCGTCCTGTCCGGGGCCAGTCGGCACGAGGCAAGCAGTACAGCGCCGCACATCCCGAACTGGCCGCGTGGGTGCACAACGTGTTGACCGACTCGTTTCTCGCTGCGTATCAAACGTTCGGTCCAGAGCAGCTCTCGGTGCAGGAGGCAGATCAATTCGTCACCGAGCAGGCCACGATCGGAGCCCTGCTCGGGGCGTCTCCCCTTCCGCTCACCGCGCGTGAACTGTCGGCGTGGGTTGCTGATCACCCGGCACTGTGCGCATCAGACGATCAGGCCAGCGCGACGGCGTTCCTCCGCGATCCGCCGCTCCCGCTCGGCGTGAAGCTGGGTTACCGACTGCTGTCCGACGCGGCGGTGTCCATCATCCCGTCGCGGATCACCGACATTCTCGGCTTGCACCCGTCACCAGCGCGATCCCGCATCGGCGGCAGCGTCGTGAGCGGTCTGCGTTGGACACTGGGATCATCGCCGTCCTGGCACCTGGCGCTGGTCCGGGCCGGAGCTCCTGTGCCGAGCGGCCTGTTTCGCCAGCCGCTTCCACCGGGTGCGGCCGAGGTTCTGCGCGCAGCCGATCCCAGCAGTGCCGAGAGCCCAGATTGATGGCAACCGGATGCAGAACCCGACGAATGTGTTGGCACCTTGGCCGCATCGGTGACGGAGCCAGACAGTCAGCCGTCGCATGCTCCTGGTAATTCTCGCTGCGGTCTCCGCACTGGCGTTTTTGTACTACGGGGCCGAGACGTTGTTCGCCGCTCGGCCGCGCCGTGAGTTCGAACGGTATGGCATGCCTCAGTTGCGAGTGTTCGTCGGCTCAATGCAGCTGTTGGGTGCAGCAGGAGTCCTGATCGGGATCTTCGTGGCCCCAATTGGAGCCGTTGCCGCCGCTGGGCTCACGATCATGATGCTGCTTGGACTCGTTGCCCGGTACCGGATTCACGATGCGCCGCGGCTGATGATTCCTGCGAGCAGCCTTGCGCTGTTGAACGCAATGCTGGTGTTCCTGTTCGTCACGCAGTGATCTGCGCGACGGCAAGGCTGTTGTCAGTCGCGTTCGGCAGTCAGAGCCGCCACGGTTGACAAGGTCAGGACCGTGATTGCGGGCATTGAACGCTTGATCGGGTCTTTCACCTTGACGTGCATGCCGATTGCTCCGAGCATGAACAAGGCAAGGCCGGTAGAGGCGGGGCGGACGAGCTTGGGCACTGCGTGTCCGGCGAGCATGAGCGTGGCGAGGCTGACCTTGGCGGCGCCGACGGCGTACATCTGGTTTTTCGAGAAGCCGTACTCCTCGAATTCTTCTTGCATGTTGGTCGCGCCGCCACCGCGGTAGCCGGTGTCTTTGTTGAATCTGTTGAACCAGACGTTGAGGATCCAGAGAGCTGCGACTGTCTGGGCGATTCGGCCGACAATTTTCATACGGCGATCTTAGGCGCGGGGACGCCTGAAGGCGCTTCGAGCTCCGGCGTTTTGCAACACCCGCCCGCTCGATCATCAACTATCGCGATCGTGGCATGCCCGTTCTCCCCTTCGGTTTTATTCATGCTATAGTGTGATAAATAATCTCAACCGAAGGACGACCCATGAAATCCCTGTTCAACAACCTGCCACCGGACTTCCGTCTGAAGCTTCCATTCCTGGCTGCTGGCTTCTTCTCGTTCCTTTTCTCCGTGTACCTCTACTTCGTGCTCGGCGAAGAGAACGCCGGCATCTTCGTCGGCCTCTGGGTCCCGTCGATTCACTCCCTCGGCACCCTGATCGTCGCACCGGCCAAAGTCCCGGTCGCGGTCGCCGAGCGCGAGAAGGTCGACTCATGAGCCTCGTCATCTTCGGCGTTGGGGTCTTCGTCTTCTTCCTCACCGTCTACGGCACAGTGGTCGCGGGCGGTTTGCAGCTCACCAAGAAGCAGATCGAGACGAGCCCCGAACTCTCTCCCAGTCTCGATACAAATCCCGATGACCCCGACGATGGCCTTTCGACGAGCGACATCGTCCGGGCCGACTTTTAGACCCTCACCCATGAATGCGGTCGACGCCGATCTGATCATCGCCGGCGCCGGCTGCGCTGGGTTGAGCGCGCTGTGGCAGGTCATGCAGCGACCCAACGAGCATCGCAAGGTCATCGTGATCGACCGCGACTTCGAGGTGGGCGACGACCGCACCTGGGCATTCTGGGGGACGCGTGACGCCCCCTTTGCTCACCTGGCCGACCAAACGTGGGATCAGTTGCGGGTCCGGTTTCCCGGCTGGGAGACCGTCGGCAGACTCCAACGCCCGAACGGCACATCGCCGAACGGCCGCAGGGTGTACAGCCGGGTCCGCCAGCGGGACTACGACGCGGCCATTCTCCACGATGCGGCCCGGCACCCCAACATCCGATTCGTGGCCCAGGACATCATCGGTTTTCGTGACGACCACACAGGCGGAGTCGTTGAACTCCCCGAAGGCGAGCTGCGCGCACCGCTCGTGTTGCAAAGCACGCGACTCTCGCCGTCCAACGATGCCGTGCCCGCACGCCATCCGCTGCGGCAACACTTCGGCGGCTGGGAGGTGCGGACCCAACACCCGATCTTCGATCCCCAAGTCGCGACGCTGATGGACTTCGACACCGACCAGTTTGATGCCACGGCGTTTTTCTATGTTCTTCCTGAAGCGCGTGATCGGGCCTTGGTCGAATTCACCATGTTCTCCCCTCAGCCTCGCGACCCTGCGTTCTACGACATCCAGCTCCGTGACTATCTCGAGCGACGCGGCGCGGGCGCGGTCTCGATCGAGCGCACTGAGTACGGGGTCATTCCCATGGATGATCGTCGCCGCGACCAGCAATGGGGCGAGCATGTCTGGAATCTCGGCACGGTTGGAGGGATGACCAAGCCGACGAGCGGATACACGTTTCAGCGGATCCACGCGCAGGCGCGCCATCTCATCGATCACTGGGCACACGGCACGACGCCGACGCCACTCCCCTCGCCGCCACATCGGTATCAATATGCGGACCGCACTCTGCTCAACATCTTGCATCACCACCCGGAGCGCGGCCGGCCGATATTCGAGCGTCTGTTTGCAACGTCGTCGATCGATGACGTGCTGACGTTTCTGGATGAAGACAGCACGCTCGGTAACGATGCCCGAATGTTGACCAAGCTGCCCTGGGCGCCGTTTCTCCGGGCGGCCGCCACAGAGTTCGGCGCCGATTTGTTGGCCGCCGTCTCCGGCCGGCGGTGACGACGGTGACGTCGACGGTGGCCACCACCGCCACTTCCCACGTCGAGGCACAGCGGACTCCGATGTCGCCGGGCGTGTTCCGAGTGGTCGTGGCAATCACTGCGGCGGTCACGGTGGCGGCAGTCGTTGCGCCACCGAGCGACACGGTGTCGGTGGCAGTGGTCATGGTGGTTGTTGCAGTGCTCGGCATCCCTCACGGGGCAGTCGATCACCTCGTCGCAGCAGCGCTCGGATCGACCGCCCCGACTCGACTCACACGCAGTGCGGCCACGCCGATCCGCCCGCTGCGCTTCCACCTCGCCTATCTGGCCGCAATGCTCGCCTACGGCCTGGTCTGGCTCGCCATTCCCGCGGTCGCACTCGCCGGGTTTCTCCTCCTGTCGGTACACCACTTTGGACAGAGCGATCTCGCGTCCTTGCAATTGGATCGTTGGCGCCAGGGTGCAATTCAGCTCTCTCGAGGACTCTTTCTGGTCGGACTGGTGCTCGTGGCCAACCTCGCGGCGGTCAGCCCGGTGATCGACCGGATGGGCGGGTTCGATCCATCCGCGTGGGCATGGCTTGCCGGACACACCGCTGCCTGGTCTTTGGTATTGGTTGGTCAGCACCTCGTCATCGGACTCATCGTCGGCGCGCAGGTTCGCGACCGCGAGATCATCCGGCGAGAGGCCATCGCCGTCATTGCATTGACCGCGCTGTTCGTTGCAGCTGATCCCCTGATTGGGTTCGCTCTCTATTTCGGCCTGTGGCACTCGCTGAATCACCTTGGCGTGCTCGCCGAGGTGCTCGGACATCGTTCTGGCTCTGCAGCATTAGCCCCGCGACAACTCGCGCGACTTGCCGCTCCTCGCAGTGTCGCGTCGCTCGCTGCGCTGGCAATACTCATCGGTGGCGCGGCGGCGCTTGATCAAACCGAGTTGGTCGTGCCGGTCGCACTGATTTTCATCAGCATGCTGACCTTGCCGCACATGATCGTCGTCGAACGATTGTGGAAGGCGATTCGCTTGGAGACGCCGTCGGGCCAACGCCCCATCTGATCAAGTGGCGTGTGATCAGGTGCTGGCGTCGGCTGCCAGTTGGACATCGTCGATGAGGCCGCCGAGTGTCTTGCCCGCCCCACCAACGAGAGTGGGTGTTCCTGCGGCGCGGATCTGAACTGCGGCTTGTTCGGCTTCGTCTGCCGCATCCGGGTTGGTCAGCGAGATCACCACAACGTCGATTTCATCGTGGGCGGCACAGAAGCCGACGAGTTCATCGCCGGGCATATCTGCGCCGAGGTGATGCACGTGCCAATTGGCCTCGCGGAGCGCGACCGTGGCCATGGTGGTCGGCAGGGAGTGCAGGTCACCAGAGACCGCAGCGACCATGACGGTGCCTCGCCGCCGCCCGCGCGGGTTTGGCAGCAGATCTCCGAGCGCGCGCTCAACGATCGCCGATGCTCGATGCTCGACCCAGATCGTCAGGTTGCCCTCGTGCCAGGCCTGACCGATTGCACGCAACGGTGGCGAGATCACCTGCTCGACCAGGTCCACGATGGTCGTGCCTTCGTCGACAAGCCGTCGGGCAATCTTGCGGACCTCGGATTCGTCGCCCTCGAGGAGTGCCTGATGCATGCGCTCGGACTGGCGCTGCAGACGGGCAGGGCTTGGGGCCGCAGGGGTCTGCGGAGCTTCGCGTTGGGCGCCAACCTCGGCCACATCGTGCGGCGAGACGAGGTATTTACCGCCGGTGAGCTGTGCGGGGAGGCGACCGCTACGAACCCACCGGTACGCAGTTTGGTAGTGCACACCGAGCGCGTCTGCCGCTGACTGCAGCTCCAACATCGTCTCGGACTTATTGCTCATAACGGCATTGTACGCAATCAGGAATAAATATGCACTAACTCACACTAATTCGTACTAAAGCTTGTTAAAGTTGAGGCGTCCGCAACAGTGCGGTCACTTCACAAGGAGAAATTTGATGGAGCTCACGTTGACCGAGGCGCAATACAACCTCGTCTACAACTCGTTCTCATTCGTCATCGCCAGCATGGGAGCAGCACTGCTGTTCTTCTTGCTGGTCAGAAGTCGAGTGGCCCCGCAACACCGCATGGCAATCACGCTGTCCACACTTGTCGTGGGCATCGCCCTCTACCACTACGTCCGAGTTTTCGGATCTTGGGAAGACGCCTTCAGTTACGTCGGCGGCGAATACGTCCAAGATGGCAAACCCTTCAACGAGGGCTACCGCTACGTCGACTGGCTGCTGACAGTTCCACTTTTGCTCGCCGAGCTCGTGGTGGTCCTGAAGCTGACCAAGGGCAAGACGCGCAGCCTGATCGTTCGACTCACCATTGCTGCCGTTGCGATGATCGCACTCGGCTACCCCGGCGAAATCGCTGCGGCCGACTCTTCGGCTCGCACCGTGTGGGGCGTCCTGTCGACCATTCCATTCTTGTACATCCTGTATGTCCTCTTCGTCGAGCTCGGCAAGTCACTTGAACGTCAGAGTGGCAGCGTCAAGAAGCTGGTCGACGGCCTGCGCTACATCATCCTCGCCACATGGGGCATCTACCCGATCGCCTACATGCTTCCATCGCTGATCGACGACGAGGCCAACGCCGAAGTCGCCCGCCAGGTGATGTATTCCATCGGCGACGTGCTCGCCAAGCCGCTCTTCGGTCTCCTGGTGCTGGGTATTGCTCTCGCCAAGTCCCGTGAGGACGGCTACGTCGAGCCGGGCGGCCAGCCCAACAGCGCCGCAGCACCTGACGATGCGAGCGAGCTTCTCGAAGCCTGAATTCCTTCTGCCCGAACGCCCTGACGGGCTCGACGCCTTCCCCCCGGGGCGTCGAGCCCCCACTCGAAAGGATCAATGATGACCACCGCAACCATCCCAATGCTCGACATCGAGATCGAAGCCATCGACTCGGTCGTGGCTGACGCTGATTGGAAACTGCAGGCTGCGTGCCGCGGGCAGATCGAACTGTTCTTTGCCCGGAAAGCTGAGCGTCCTCAAGCCCGAGAGCGCCGCGAGGCGAAGGCCAAGAAGATGTGCGACGTCTGCCCCGTCAGCACCGAGTGCCGCACGACCGCCAGGGAAAACCGTGAGTACGGATACTGGGCCGGCGAATCCGAAGAAGATCGTCACCTGCTCGGCTTCCGAGTCACTGCTCCCATCGGCCTACGCGCTCGCCTCGCCGACGTCGAAAAGCGGCAGAGCCGCAGCGCCTGAGCTGCGTCAGGTCATTGCTGAGGCGCGAAGTTCCACACGTCGTTGTCGACTCGGAGGTAGTTCTCCGGGTCGGTGAAGTCGAAAGTTTCGCGGTCACCACCGACGGTAATGATCTCAGGGTCGCCATCGGCCCCGACGATGGTGGTCGAGTCGAAGTCGTACTTGGCTTCGGCAGAGTCGGTCACGTTCCACGGCGGTGTGTCCAGCTCGGTCCACGTTGCGCCGTCGGCGCTGCTCCACATGTCGGTCGGATTCGTGATGAGTCCAAAGCCGCCGAAGCAGACGATCTCGCCGACTACTTCACACACGTGACCGGGGCGAGGTGACCATCCTGCTGACTCGGTGACGAGTTCCCAGTCTGCTCCATCGGTCGTGCTCCACACGTCGTTGAAGTAGGGCGCATCGCAATCGGGCAGCGGAGTGCAGGTGAAGCCGTCCTCGCCGCCGAGGAGGAACAGTCGGTCGCCGCGCACGACCGCTGCTGCTCCGGCTCTGGGCTCCCATGGCGCTGCGTCGGTCATCTGTTCCCAGTCGACGCCGTCGGTGCTGCGCCATACATCGTTGTAGTAGATCCGGGCTGGTCCGCCTGCTCCAATGATTGAGGAATCGTCGTTCTGTGATCCGCCGAACACATAGATGTGGTCGCCCAGCACTTCAGCCGACAGGCCGGCACGTCCGGACCAGGGTGCTGCTGCGGTGAGTTGCTCCCACACGACGCCGTCGGTGCTGCTCCACACGTCGTTGAAGAACTGCGATGTCGGCACAAATTCGGGGCACGGAGCGTCTGGGTCGATGCCCAGCCCGGGCGGCGGTTCGAGGCCCTGCTCAAGGAGGGCACAGAAAGGGTTCTCCTCGAGGCCGAAGTCCTGCCCGCCGAGCACCACGACGGCATCGTCTTTGACGACCGCCTGGAAGTAGGCGCGTGGCGGCCACATGTCGGGCTCGTCGCCGCTGAGCAGTGATTGCCACGTCGCGCCGGCGTCGTTGGACTCCCACACATCGGCCCAGATTTGGCTGTCTCCAGGAATCGTTGATTGATTCGGCGTGCGCCCACCGAGCAGGAGGAGTCGTCCGTCAAGATCCACGACGCGCAGTCCGGCGCGTGCACTCCACGGCGCGCTGTCGGTGCGTTCGGACCAGATGTAGCCGTTCAACTCCTCAGCGGTCGGGCCTGGGTCTGGCGGATCGGTCGATGGCGGGGCCTCGGTCACGACTGGCGGCGGGGTCGTCGGCGCTGCGGACGTCGTCGGCTCGGACGCATCCGGAGCTGGCGGTTCGGTCTCAGTCGACGCAGCAGTCGGCGGTGGCCCGTCCGAGCCGCTGGTTGCGTCCGAGCCGCCACAGGCTGCGATCAAGACGGCGAGAGCGAGCGCCGAGCGCGGACCGCGTGGACTCTGCCTTCGACTTTGATCGGACCGTGCCGACGACTTCGTAGCCTTGGCGCAGGAGCTCGGCGCCACAGTGTTGGCCGATGTATCCGGTAATTCCTGTGACTAACACACGTTCGGTCATGACTTCAGCTCACTTCAGTTGGGGTCGTCTGGCAACTCGCAGGTACGAAGCTACAGAGGTTTCATGACCGCAAGATGAACACTCAGCTTGGTGATGCGTTGATGTTCTCGCCGTTGGGTGAGCCCAAGGTCTCACCCAACAGCAACTGATTCTTGACAGAGTCCAGTATTGGTGGTTTGATGGTGTTGTGTCCGAGACAGCAGTGGAGCTCCTGCGCCAGCACGGCGTCCAGGTCACTGCTCAACGGCTCGCGATCATGCGCGTCGTGGCAGAACGTCCACACGCCACGGCCGACGAGTTGGGCGACGAAGTGCGCTCCCAACTCGGCGCAATCTCCCGCCAGGCGGTCTATGACTCGCTCGGCGTCCTCGTCGACAAGAACCTGATTCGCCGGATCCAACCCGCTGGCTCGGCAGCTCGCTACGAGAACCGCATCGGTGACAACCACCATCACCTCATCTGCCGGAGCTGCCGGGTGATGTTCGACATCGACTGTGCGACCGGCGAAGTGCCGTGTCTGACTGCCGACGACAACCACGGATTCGAAATCGACGAAGCCGAGGTTATTTACTGGGGCCACTGCCCCACCTGTCGTGCCGCAACGCAACAACAACACCCCACCCATCTCACCAAATAATCCCGTCAGAAACCGAAGGAGACATCATGAGCGACGCATCCGAGGCAAAGTGCCCAGTACTGCAAAGCCCGCACACCGCAACAGGCAGCTCGGCCAACCAACACTGGTGGCCGAACCAGCTCAACTTGAACATCTTGCATCAGGGCTCGGCTGCGTCGAACCCGATGGATGACGACTTCGACTACGCCGCGGAGTTCAACACGCTTGATCTCGCTGCACTGAAGGCCGACCTCACCGCCCTCATGACCGACTCCAAAGAGTGGTGGCCGGCTGACTACGGGCACTACGGCCCGTTCTTCGTCCGCATGGCCTGGCACTCTGCCGGCACCTACCGCACCCACGACGGTCGCGGCGGCGGCGCGTCAGGTCAGCAGCGTTTCGCGCCGCTCAACAGCTGGCCCGACAACGGCAACCTCGACAAGGCTCGCGCCCTGCTCGAGCCAATCAAGAAGAAGTACGGCCGGAAGATTTCATGGGCCGACCTGATGCTCCTCACCGGCAACGTCGCCATGGAGTCGATGGGGTTCACAACCTTCGGTTTCGCCGGCGGCCGCGAGGACGTCTGGGCTCCCGAAGAGGACGTCTACTGGGGCCCCGAGAACGTCTGGCTCGACGACCAGCGCTACACCGGCGACCGCGAGTTGGAGACGCCGCTCGGTGCCGTGCAGATGGGCCTCATCTACGTCAACCCCGAAGGCCCGAACGGCAATCCCGACCCCGTGGGGTCTGGTCGCGACATCCGCGAGACCTTCGGCCGGATGGCGATGAACGACGAAGAGACCGTTGCCCTGGTCGTCGGCGGTCACGCCTTCGGCAAGATGCATGGTGCGGGCCCAGAAGACCTGATGGGCGCTGAGCCCGAAGGCGCACCAATGGAACAGCAGCTGCTTGGCTGGAAGAACGGCTTCGGCAGCGGCAAGGGTGTCCACACCACCACGAGTGGCTTCGAAGGCGCGTGGAACTCCACCCCGACGCAGTGGGACAACAACTACCTCGAGACGTTGATGGACAACGACTGGGAGCTCACCGAGAGCCCGGCCGGCCACAAGCAGTGGACCGCTCCGGCGCTCGCCGGCACCGTGCCCGACGCTCACGACCCAAACATCACCCACGCACCGATGATGAGCACCGCGGACATGGCCATGAAGATGGACCCGATCTACGGTCCCATCTCGCAGCGCTTCCGTGACAACCCCGAACAGCTCGATGACGCCTACGCCCGTGCGTGGTACAAGCTGACGCACCGCGACATGGGCCCGAAGGTTCGCTTGCTCGGACCTGAAGTCCCTGCCGAAGAACTGCTCTGGCAGGACCCGATCCCGGCCGGCACCGCGCTCAGCGATGCTGAGGTCGCAACGGTCAAGGCAGCCATCATGGCTGCCGGCCTCAGCATCACCGAGCTCGTCGAGACGGCGTGGGCATCTGCGTCGACGTACCGTCAGAGCGACAAGCGCGGTGGCGCCAACGGCGGCCGTATCCGTCTCGCTCCGCAGAGTGAGTGGGCCGTCAACCGTCCCGATCAGCTCCGCCGTGTGCTCGGCGCACTCGAAGGTGTCCAGTCGAGCGTCGGCGTGTCGGTCTCGATGGCTGACCTCATCGTCCTTGGTGGCGCTGCTGCGGTTGAAGCCGCCGCTGCAGCCGGAGGCAATGCTGTGTCGGTCAACGTCAGCACCGGACGCGGCGACGCCACTGCTGAGCAGACCGACGAAGAGTCCTTCGCATGGCTCGAGCCGAAGAACGACGGTTTCCGGAACTTCCTGGGCAAGGGCACCAGCCACGTCGCCGAGCACCTGCTCGTCGACCGGGCACAACTGCTCGGCCTCGGCGCTCCGGAAATGGCTGCCCTCGTGGGCGGTCTCCGCGTGCTCGGTGTCAGCACTGACAACCATGGCGTGCTCACCGAGCAGGTCGGTGTGTTGAGCAACGACTTCTTCGTCAACCTCATGGATCAGGGCACTGAGTGGTCTGCTGCATCGGGCGCCGAAGACGCGTTCGAAGGCCGCGACCGAGTCAGCGGTGACCTCAAGTGGACCGGCACACGTAACGATCTCGTGTTCGGCTCGAACTCGATCTTGCGGGCCATTGCCGACGTGTATGCAGCCGATGATGCTGGCGCAAAGTTTGTCAACGACTTCGCCGCTGCATTCGCCAAGGTGATGGACGCCGATCGCTTCGACCTCGCCTGATCACCACAACTTGAGCCAGTCGTACTGAACCCGGTCTATGTCACTTCGGTGGCACAGGCCGGGTTCGGTCGTTTTCCGAGTGTTCTTCAGTCGGGTGATCGGGGCAAGTCACCGGGGCAGCGAGGTCGGAGTCTCGTCGTCTCCACTCGGGGCGGGCTCGGTGGCGTCCTCGTTGGTGCCGAGACGGTCATAGATGGTTTGCATCAACTGGCCGGCGACCATCATTGCGACGACGATCAGGATCACTTCGAGCAGATGGCCGAGCGAGACGTGCTCACCAAAGACGATGCCGACGACCTCAAGCATGACGAACTTGCCACCGAAGAGGACGAGCCAGGTCGTGAGCACACCGGCGAGCCGCCAGGAGTGTTTTTCGAAGAAATAGTGATGAATGCGTTGTTCGAATCTGGCAAGAATGCCAATCATCGTTGTGAGCAACACGGCGGTGAGCACCGAGATCCAGAACGAGTCAATGACGACTTCGTCGACGAACTCCACGAAGAGATTGAGCACCACGACGTTGGTCAACACGTTCAAGGCGGCGCCGGCAAAGATCTGCTGGCGGCGAGTCACGGTGGCCAGCTCAGCGCCGCGGAGCGACGCAAGTACCCGGGGCGAACGATCGTCTATAGCTACCTTCGTCGTTTCGTTCACAGTGGTGTCCTTTCCATCATCGTTGTAAGCGAGCGAGCGCCGCGCTGTTCCATGCTATTCGTGCGCAGTACTGAGGTTCCTTAATTCTTCGTCCCGACGAAACATTGGGTGCAGTCCGGCCAGTTCAAGCATCCTGCGATGCTCGGGTTCGGGGCAGGCATCGAACAGAACACTCATAAGGTCGGCAAGTTCGTCGACAAACGGGAGTTGCGGCTCGCAGTTACCTTCTTGGCGAGGTTCCCGAGCGCGTTCGCCGAACGGGCCTGACCGTCATCGTCGCGCAGCCCAAGCTTAGTCGAACGTGGTGGATTGATAAACCTGGTTGATCCAATTGCCGAACAGCAAGAAGGCATGTGAGCGCCACCGGTTGACCGGAGGACGGTTGGGGTCATCGTTGGGGAAGTAGTCGTGTGGGACCTCGATTCGCGCTCCTGCTTCGACATCTCGGAAGTACTCCTTGGCTAGCGTCGTGGAGTCGTATTCGATGTGGTTGAACATGTAGAGCCGGCGGCCCGCTGCCTCAGAGAGCAGGCAGACGCCCGTCTCATCTGATTCCATCAGCAGTTCAAGGCTCGGTACCTGCTCGATGTCGGCTCGGCGCACCTCGGTCCAGCGCGAGACCGAGACCAAGAAGTCGTCGGAGAATCCCGCGAGGTACGGCGATGCGGGTTGCAGGTTGCGGTGCCGATACACACCGAACGCCTTGTTATCCAAGATGTGTTTCGGGACGTCGTGGAAGTGCCAGAGGGCGGCCATTGCTCCCCAACAGATACTGAACGTGGAGTGCACGTTGGTTGTGGTCCAGTCCAGGATCTCGGTGAGTTCGGGCCAATAGGTGACCTCGTCGAAGGGAAGCGTTTCGATTGGGGCGCCGGTAATGATGAAGCCGTCGAAGTGCTGGTCCCTGACTTCATCCCACGTGCGGTAGAAGGTGATCAGGTGATCCTCGGAGGTGTTCTTCGATGCATGGGTACCGACCCGGACGAGGGTCAGTTCGACCTGGAGCGGCGTTGAGGCGATGAGGCGCGCGAGTTGGGTCTCGGTTGCGATTTTGTCGGGCATCAAGTTGAGCAGACCAATCCGGAGTGGCCGGATGTCCTGACGCACTGCGGTGGACTCGCTCATCACCATCACGCCTTCTCTTTCTAGGAGTGCTCGAGCCGGCAGCGTGTCAGGGATCTTGATCGGCATACAGAGATGCTATGGCGACTCGAGCGTCGTCGTTCGATGCGGGGCGTACAGCGCGATGACCTTCCGAAGAGCAGCCTCGAAAAGACAGCCCTCAAGATCAAGGAACGTGACTCGTCCTCAGCGGTTCGTCTGACTCGAGGACGACAGTTTCGGACCCTTGGACAACACTCACCACCCTGGGGGCAATTTGGTCACGGTGCCACGATCCCCCAGGACTTGCCCAAGTACGAAACAGGCTTCACCAAGCTCCTCGAAGCAAAGAACCTCTAAACCCTCGGGGCCATCGAGGCTTCCGCTGCCGCCGCCAAGGCGAACAGCACCAGCGACAGCTTCATCTTGGTGACGGTGATCATGGCATCGGTGATGTTCTTCGCTGGGGTCGGAACGAAGCTCAAAGGCAAAACAACCAGGCTCACCATGCTCATCGTCGCGGGCATTCTCTGCGCAGGAGCGATCGCAGCGATGCTTTCCTTACCGCAACGACCCGTGGATTTCTGATCCACCAGTCCTGACTGCGATTCAAAAACGCAGACAGGACTTTCGAATCAGTCTTTACAAGCGCCCCTGGCAGGGATCGAACCTGCGACACACGGTTTAGGAAACCGATGCTCTATCCACTGAGCTACAGAGGCGGGGA
>NZ_CAXCAM010000012.1:0-73203 GCF_963980585.1 uncultured Ilumatobacter sp. | reverse complement strand
GCCTTCTTCTTCGCCGGAGCCTTCTTCGCTACAGCCTTCTTCTTCGCCGGAGCCTTCTTGGCCACCGCCTTCTTCTTCGCCGGAGCCTTCTTCGCTGCCATCAGATCACTTCTTCTTGCCGTTGAGGGCCTGCTTGAGCGTCGAGCTGGCGGTGAACTTCATGGCGGTCGATGCCTTGATCTTCACGGGCTCGCCGGTCTGCGGGTTGCGACCTTCGCGGGCGGCGCGCTGGGTGGTGCTGAACGAGCCGAAGCCAGCCCATGCGACTTTCTCGCCCTTCTTCGTCTCGGTGACGACGAAGTCAAAGAACGCACCGAGCGTGCGCTCTGCGTCAGCCTTCGAGACGCCTGAAGCGGTGGACACTGCGTCGATCATTTCTGCCTTGGTCATTGGAGTCCTCTTTCGGATGGTGTGTATCTGTTCAACCCAGCGCGCTCTGCGCTGGGCCCGATCCCGCCATTGGCAGCGGGAATGACAACCATGTGACTTACCGCAGACAATTCATTCAAGGATCAAACACATTGCATTTGCAACGAGATGATTTACCAGACCCTTGCGGTAATTGGCTTCGGCGCAGCTTCACACGCAAAACACCTGCGTAAAGGTGCCCAGTTGGATCCACCACTCAGGATCACATGCGGGCTACAACTATCTCCGTTGAGTATGAACCGCCAATTTCACAGCGCTGATCTCGACGTCCGGCTGGACGTTTCCTAAGGGAGTCACGATGACCGACCTGCTTGCCACCGTTGACACTGCAACGTCCGAAAGGCGAGCGGTCGAATCCGTGCAGCGCACGCGACTCGTTCTCGACACCTCGGTCTTGATTGCCGACCCCACGTGCGTCCTCGAGTTCACCAACGCCGACGTGGTGGTCCCGCTCACCGTCGTCGAAGAACTTGACGGACTCAAGAGCCGCAGCGACGACGTTGGACGAGCTGCCCGCACAGCACTTCGCACGCTCGAAGAGTTGCGGATGAACCATGGCGGTTCCCTCGCCCAGCCGGTCCCCACCGGCGCAGAGGGCGCGACGCTGCAGATCGAGATCAACAACATCCGCAAACACCTCCTCATCGAACACGGGCTCAACCCCGACGTTGCGGACAACCGGATCATCGGCGCTGCCATCGGCCAGTCCGACTTCGGGCCAACCACCATGGTCAGCAACGATGCGGCACTGCGCATCAAAGCCGCGCACCTTGGCGTCAAGGCAGCCGAACACACCCGAGCGAGGCGTGTCGATGACCGTCCGGCAATCGGCTGGGCAACCCTCGACACCACGCACGAGGCGATCGACAGCCTGTACGCCGCCGGCGGCATCGCCATCGATGCAGTGCACACCACCAACCAGGCCGACGACCAGGCCGCCGCGACAGTGACCGAGAACGAGTTCGCTGTGCTGCGCTCCGGGTCCCAGTCCGCATTGGTCCGAGCCGTGAACGGTGAATTCGTCCTGCTCCCGCAAAGCGCCCCCGAGCCCTGGGGCTTGCGGCCCCGCAACAAGGAACAACGCTTCGCTCTCGAACTGCTCCTTGATCCGGAGATCGAGGTGATCGCGCTCGATGGGCGCGCCGGCACCGGCAAGACGCTGCTTGCCATTGCCGCTGGGCTCGAGCAAGTCGTCGAACAACGTCGCTATGAGCGAGTTGCGGTGTATCGCCCACTCGTACCGGTCGGCCGCGCCGACGTCGGTTTCCTGCCTGGCGGGCTCGACGAGAAGCTTGACCCATGGATGGCCGCGATCCACGATGCCGTCGTTGCTCTGACCGACATGGGCAACAGTCACGACGCCGGCAATTTGATCGCCGAACTGACCGAGCGAGGGCAGCTCTCGCTCGAGTCGGTCACGTTCCTGCGAGGACGCTCGCTGCAACGCCAGATTGTCGTGATCGACGAGGCTCAGAACCTCGAGCCCACCACCCTGCGGACGATCCTGACCCGGGTGGGCGAGGGCACCAAGGTCATCTTCACCGGCGACACCAGCCAGATCGATGCGCCGTACCTTGGCGAATCGAACAACGCTCTGAGTGTGCTTGCCACGGCATTCAGCGGCCAACGCTGTTTTGGCCACATCACTTTGACCGCGTGCGAACGCAGCGACGTCGCAAGCCTCGCTGCCGAGTTGCTGTAGCCCACACGCGGTTCCCGTCACGGCTGCGATCTCAAGGATCCGGCGGTCTCTCGCGTTTGCCCTGGTCACAGACAGCACGTTGGCACTTTTCATCCGTTTCGTTTCGAGCTGCGAAGATTTAGTGTTAAATGAAGTCAGCACGCGACCAGGAGATCAGATGACGGTGGACTACCAGTTCGATGTTCAGATAGTCGAAGACGACTGGCGTGAGCGCGCCCACTGCAAAGGCAGCACCCGTCTGTTCTTCCCACCCAAAGCCGAACGCCCCCAAGCCCGGGCGCGACGTGAGGCCAAGGCCATCCGATTGTGTTCAGAGTGCGAGGCGCGCGAACCGTGCCAGCAATTCGCTCGCGAGAACCACGAGTACGGCTTCTGGGCGGGCGAGTCCGAAGAAGAACGGCACCTCGCTGGATTTACCGTGGCCGCACCGATCGGCGTACGTAGTCGCCTCGCACAACACGCCGGCTGACCCGCTCACGTCGCTCTCCTCACAGACGGCGTCGAATCGACGCCGTACGCCAACCCTGTGTGTATGGCTGTCTAGGGTGGTCGTTGTGCCACTCCCCCGCTTCGCAGTGGTCGACGTCGAAACGTCAGGCCTCTCCCAACGTCGCGACCGAATCTTGCAGATCGGTGCTGTCATCGTCGAAAGCGATGGACGCGAGATCGACCGCTGGAGCACGCTGGTCAGACTGCGCTGGCCGCTCCAACGCGTCGGGCCCACCGATATCCATGGCATCACCCGACCGATGCTGCGCGATGCGCCCCGGATGTCGACCGCACTCGATGATTTGACCGAACGGCTTGAAGGCGCCGTGTTCACTGCACACAATGCGCAGTTCGATGCTGGTTTCATCGAGCGCGCCGCACGACACCGATCCGGGTTTGATCTCGGCCCACGCCTCTGCACCCTGCGGATGTCTCGTCGTCTTGACCCGGGCCGCGAGCAGTCGCACCGGTTGATCGATGTCGCCGACCGATTTGGGGTTCCGCTGGTCAACCCCCACGATGCACTGGCTGACGCGGCAGCGACCGCGGGCGTGCTCCCGCACCTGCTTGCTGCGCACGGCATCACCGACGCGTCGCAGCTCAGCGCATTCTTCGACCGCTGACGCCTGGCGCTCCCAGCCAGCCGACGGCTGAATCAGTACCGAGCGAGGATCGCTGATGCCAGCCCGGCAGCTTCGGCTGCAGCGTCGCCGGGTGACACCACGACAGCGTCGGGCCCAAGGCGAATCAGGAGACGCGCCAACCACCGATCGTTCGCAACCGGCAAGCTGACCTCAATCCATCCGGCAGGCTGGGCGAGGGATATCTGGCTTCGAATCGGATACCGGTCAAGCAGCCATTGTGCGGCTGGCGCCAATCGCAGCACGGCGACCGGCAGATCGGCATCATCAAAGAACGCCCCCGGCGTCGACACGACATCTGCACTCGGGACTGTCCGACCCGTCGCGGTCATGGTGTCGATGCGGTCGATGCGGAACGTGCGCCGCTCGCCGGAGCGGTCATCGTCGGCAACCACATACCAATTCCCCGCGTCAACGAACACGTGACGCGGCACGATCGACCGTTCCGTGCGTTCGTCACGCGCCGGCGAGTAGTACGTGACCGCCAACTCCCAGCCGTTTGCCGCAGCCTCGGCCAACTCGTCGGTCACCGGCGGACGATCCAGGTCGATCGCCACGCCTGCAGTGTCATCCGTACCGCCGACATCGGCATCGAGCCCGACGTCGGAGAGCGCACGGGCGAGCTTGGCCAGCCCGCGGCCCAGCGGCCCCCCCGGATCCGCTCCCGGAAGCTCCATTGCGGCTCGCGCCGAAGCCAACAACGAGAAGCCTTCTGGAGCGGTGAGGCGAAGCGCCCGCGTGAAGAGCCGGGGGACGCCGACGAACACGAGGCCATCATCAACAAACACGTCAATCATCTCGTCGACGAATGGCGGCAACCCACACATTGCGACCAATTCCAGGTCTGTTTGAACCTGCGCCTCGGTCAAGTCATACCGGGCAGCAACCTCGGCAAGCGGCACTTCGCCGACCTCCATCAACCAGGGCAGCATCACCAAGAGACGGGCGAGGCGCTCCTCGGCATTGCGAGGCCCACTCATACCGAACTCCCAGCCGCCACGACTGACAACCAGTCGACAATTGCCTTGCGCGTTTCGGGCGGACCGATGACCACGGCATGATCGAGCAGGCCGAGAACCCAGGATCGGAAGGCATCCAGGTTTGACGCAGGGACCTCGACGTCGACGCTCCCGTCACCATGTCGTTGGATGACTCGATCAGCGCCGACTTCGCGCTCAATCGCTGCGGCACGAGTGGCGTCGATCCGCACGATGGCGACGGCGCCGTCGGCTGCAGAATGACCGATCTGTTTGGGGTCTGCCGGAAACGCGTCGCGCGGGTCAAATGAGGCGGGGCGCTCGAATGCACCCGACGGGCCGACATCGATGTCATCCGGTGTGCCGTCGAATCGATCGATGCGAAACGTGCGCTGGGCACCGCGGTCGCGGTCGAGACCGATGACGTACCAGAACCCGCCGCGCAGCAGCAGGCCCCACGGTTCGATGTGCCGCCGCTCGCTGCGGTACCCGAAGCTGATCAAGGATCGGCTGGCAACCGCGGCGCGTACCACGGGCAATTCCGGCCGGTCGGGCATCACGGCAGACACCGTGCCGACTTCGCCGATCGCCGAGCCTCCGAGTTTCCACATCGCATCGCGTCCTGCTGATGTGTCGGTACGTACAGCGGCGACGGCAACCTGGAGTGCCCGCCGCTCGTCGGCGTCAAGTTCCAGATCCGTCAGTTCGTACGCACGGCGGTCGATCCGGTATTCACCCGGTGACCCTTGGCCCAGCTCAGACTTGGCCTCAATCGGCACCCCCAGGTCACGTAAGGCTGCCTTGTCGCGCTCGAACGCAGCACGCTGGTTGCGTTCGCCGTCGGGGTATTGGCCAACGAGGGCACCGACGATCTCAACCATCGTGAGTGGTCGACTCGTCTCGAGCAGCAGCGCCAGCAAGTTGGTGAGTCGCTCGACGCGGTCAACCCGCCGCGCTGACACGGTAGATCAGTCCTCGCTGTCGTCAGGATGAATCGCTGAACGAATGGCCTCGACAACTTCGTCTGCAGTGGCGCCTGGAGTCAGGATCTTCGCAACGCCCGCTGATTCGAGCTCATGCACATCACGATTGGGCACGATGCCACCGACGACCACGGGGATGTCAGCACCGCGCTCGCGGACCTTCTCGACGACGAGTGGCGCCAGCGTCATGTGCGCACCCGACAGCATTGACAGCCCAATGGCGTCCACATCTTCATCGACCGCAGCTGCTGCCACGGTGTCCGGCGTCTGGAACAACCCCGTGTAAATGACCTCGTAGCCCGCGTCACGCAAGATGCGAGCGACCACTTTGACGCCCCGGTCATGGCCATCGAGTCCGACTTTGGCAACGAGTACCCGTTCTCCTGCCATCGCGATCAGCCTCGGTCGCCGTAGTCGTAGAAACCGCGGCCGGACTTTCGACCGAGCAGGCCTGCCTCGACCATCCGCGACAGCATGGGAGGTGCGGCGTACAGCGGCTCTTTGAATTCCTCGTACATGCTGACCGCCACGGCAAGTGTGGTGTCAAGCCCGATGAGGTCCGCCAGACTGAGCGGGCCCATCGGATGATTGCACCCCTCGACCATGCCGTGGTCGATGTCCTCTGCCGTGGCAAAGCCTGACTCCATCATGCGAATCGCTGAGAGGATGTAGGGAATCAGCAGCGCATTGACGACGAAACCGGCTCGGTCTTGGCTGCGAATCACGATCTTGCCGAGCGTGTCTTCGGCAAAGTGGTTCGCGGCTTTGACTGTTGCCTCGTCGGTCATCAAGCTGGTAACCAGCTCAACGAGCTTCAGCACCGGAACCGGATTGAAGAAGTGAATGCCCACCACGTTCTCGGGGCGCTGGGTGGCGATTCCCAGCTTCATGATCGGGATCGAACTCGTGTTGCTCGCCAAGATGGCATCGTCGGCTTCGACGACCCGGTCGAGGGTGCGAAACACCTCGGTCTTCAGCGGCTCGTCCTCGATGACGGCCTCGATCACCATGCGGCGGTCGGCCATGTCCCCGAGGTCGGTCGTGAACGTGAGCCGTGCGAGTGTGGCATCACGTTCTTCCTCCGTCATCCTCCCTCGAGCGACAGCCTTGTCGAACGAGCCGATCAGACGATTCCGTCCACGCTCAGCCGAAGCAGCATCGATCTCGTGCACGATCGTGTCGAGTCCAGCCCGAGCGGACACCTCTGCGATCCCGGCACCCATCTGGCCGCAACCGACGACCCCCACACGTTGAATATCAGGCCTGCTTGTGTCAATCATCGCCGCCACCGTACCCGCAGCGCCGGCCATCATTCATCTTCTGAACCCGGACCGGGCTCAGCGTTGCATCGACTTCGTCTGGAGGAATTCTTCGATGCCGTACGGACCGTTCTCGCGGCCGTAACCCGACTGCTTGTAGCCCCCGAAGGGCGCAGCGATGTTGAAACTGCCACCATTGACATCAACAGCACCGGTACGCATGCGACGCGCGACGCTCATCGCACGGTCCTGATCCGCAGACCACACGCCACCACTCAGGCCATAAAGGCTGTCATTGGCAATGCGCACAGCGTCGTCATCATCGTCGTAACCAATGATCGAGAGCACCGGGCCGAAGATCTCTTCCTGGGCGATGGTCATGTCGTTGGTGACGTTGGCGAACACGGTCGGCTTGACGAAGTAGCCAGTCTCGTTGCCTTCAGGCTTACCGAGACCACCCGCCGCAACCACGGCTCCCTCGTCGATGCCCTTCTGGATATAGGCCTGCACTCGATCCCACTGCGCCTGGCTGATCAACGGGCCGAGGTGCATACCTTCCTTGGTCGGATCGTCGACCTGAGTGGCGGCAACCGCTGCAGCGGCGATCTCGACGGCCTCGTCGTAGCGGCTGTTCGGCACCAGCATGCGGGTATGCGCTGTACAGGTCTGGCCTGAGTTGAGGAAGCAAGCGAACACGCCCTTGGGAATGACAGCGGCGAAATCGGCATCGTCAAGCACGATGTTCGCCGACTTGCCCCCGAGTTCGAGCGCCACGCGCTTGATCGAGTCGGCAGCCGATGCCGCGACCTGCTTGCCGGCTCGCGACGAACCGGTGAAGCTCACCATATCGATACCGGGATGGGCCGAGATGGCCGCTCCGACTGTGGGGCCATTGCCGCTGACCAAGTTGAACACGCCAGCGGGCAGGCCGACTTCGTGGATGATTTCAGCGAGGATGAAGGCGTTGAGCGGGGCGATTTCACTCGGCTTCAACACGATGGTGCAGCCCGCGGCGAGCGCGCCGCCGACCTTGCAGATGATCTGGTGCAGCGGGTAGTTCCACGGCGTGATGGCGCCGACGACACCGACTGGCTCTTTGACGACCAGGCTGTTGCCAATCTCCTCTTCGAACTCGAAGCTGTCGAGCAGCGTGGCGAAGGTCGCCATGTTCCCAGCGGGCAAACCCGCCTGGATCATTGTCGACCAAGTAATCGGCATGCCGACCTCGCCGGCGATGGTCTCGGCAATCTCAGCCGAGCGGGCCTGGAGCGCTTCGTTGAGGCGGACCAGGTACTTCTGTCGCTCCTCGACCGGGGTCTGCGACCATGCGTCGAACGCGCCACGAGCCGCGGAGACAGCACGATCGACGTCGCTCGCAACCCCGTCGGGAATCGAGCCCATCACCTGCTCGGTGGCGGCGTTGATGACCTCGATGCTGCCGCTCCCTTCGCTGGGAACCCAGGCACCGTCGATGTAGATGTTCTCGAAGTTACGCATCTGACCAGTCTGACCGACGCCGGCTTGTCCAGTCGAACCCGGTCACCTGTCCATTTTCGCGGACCACGCGTCAGCGATGCGTGCGGTACCAGTGAATCAGGGCGTTGGTACTGCTGTCGTGTGCGCCGGGGTCGGGGCTCCCGGTCAGTTCGGGGGTGACCTGATTGGCCAGCTCTTTACCCAGTTCGACGCCCCACTGGTCGTAGCTGTTCACGCCGAAGATCGTCCCCTGCACGTGCACGATGTGCTCGTAGAGCGCGATGAGTTGGCCAAGCACCGATGGGGTGAGCTGATCAGCGAGAATCACCGTGTTCGGTCGGTCGCCTGCAAAATGGCGCCACGGCTCAGACCGGTTGTCTCGACCGAAGGCGAGTGCTTCCGACTGCGCAATGAGGTTCGCAATGAGCAGATCATGATGCTCTTGGAAGTCGTGGTGCGCGCGGGCGAACCCGATGAAGTCGACCGGCACGATGCGTGTGCCCTGGTGGATGAGTTGGTAGAAGGCGTGCTGCCCGTTGGTGCCCGGCTCGCCCCAGACAATGGGGCCGGTGTCATGGCCAATCCGTTGGCCCTTGAGGTCGACCGACTTCCCGTTCGACTCCATGTCGAGCTGCTGCAGATAGGCCGGAAAGCGAGCAAGCTCGTTGGCGTACGGCAGCACGGCCTTGGTGTCGAACCCGAGACCATTGGCATTCCAGACACCGATCAACGCGAGCAGCACCGGAACGTTTTCTGTCAGCGGCGCCGTTCTGAAGTGTTCGTCCATCACATGGAAACCCGAGAGGAATTCACGGAATCGGTCGGGGCCGATCGAGATCATGAGCGACAGCCCAATCGCCGAGTCGACCGAGTAGCGGCCGCCGACCCAGTCCCAGAAACCGAACATGTTGTTGTCAGCGTCGATCCCGAAGTCGGCGACACGTTCAGCGTTGGTCGAAACGGCGACGAAGTGATCGGGCACCGCCTGCTCGCCAAGTGCGTCGACCAACCAGCGGCGCGCGGTGCGAGCGTTGGTGAGCGTCTCGATCGTGCCGAACGTCTTCGATGCGACGATGAACAGCGTGGAGGCCGGGTCGGCATCGGCGAGCACGCCAGCGATGTCCGCGCCGTCGATGTTCGACACGTACGAACAACGGATGCGTCCGTGACGGAACGCGTCGAGGGCTTGGTACGCCATCGCCGGTCCGAGGTCGGACCCCCCGATCCCAATGTTGACAACGTGCGTCATCCGGTCGTCCGCTCGAACCCGATCCGCGAACACTGCCATGGCGTCAAGCACCGCGTGCACGTCAGGCACGACGTTGACACCATCGATCTCGAAGCTCGAATCAGCGGGCATTCGGAGCGCGACATGACCGACGGCGCGGTCTTCGGCCACGTTGATGCGCTCACCGGCGAACATCGCATCGCGCCGTTGCTCGACGCCGGCGCTCTGCGCGAGTTCGATCAGCGACCCAACAAGATCATCGGTGATCCGTTGCTTCGACACGTCGACCCGGAGGTCAGCAACCTTGAAGACGTAGCGCTCGGCGCGCCTCGGATCGTCGGCAAACAGTGTCCGCAGGTGTGGTGGTTGCGCAAGGTTGGCCAGGTCAGCGAGTTCCATCGCTGGCCACCCTAGAGCGACAGTTTCGACGCTGCGGCGGGATCGAGGAACAACGTCGTCCCTGAGCGACGGACGTGACTCACCGGAATGGATCGGTCCCGATCGAGCCACCGCTGCACCATCGTCGATTTCGTCTTGCCGGTGGTGAGGATCAATCGGCCACGCGCCTGGTTGATTGGCGTCGGGGTGAGCGTCATGCGACCGCGACCGTTGAAGTCGCCGACCATTGCCACTGGGTTCGGGCTGCTGACCACCGTGGCATCGGGATGTGGCGATGGTGGCCACGAGGCGGTGTGGCCGTCGTCGCCCAGACCGAGGTGGACGGCGTCGAATCGTTCGGGTAGACCGTCGGCATACCGCAAGGCGGCCATCGCCAGGTCATCACCCGCCACTGGCATGAGCCGTGTCTCGCCCGGAACAAACCACAGTTGGGTTGCGTTGCGATCCTCATGCCCATCGGGGGCGACGCGCTCATCAACCTGCCAGATCGTCAGTTGGTCCCAGTCGAGATCCTCGTGTACGAGTGCCGCGAGCATGGACGGTGCAGTCGAGCCGCCGCTGACGGCCAATGACGCTGAGCCGCGGCGCCGGATCGCGGCGCGCAGTCGCACGGCCAACGATCGAGCGACATCACCGGCCGGGTCATCGGAGATGCGCACCGAGACGGCACCGAACTTCACGACCTGCACGCGACCTGCCACATCTTCACCGTAGTTCGAGCCAGTCCGCTCGCCTCCACGAACGCCATCACTCATCGGCCAACACAGTCCACCTCGCAGCCCACCGCACAGCCCGCCTTGGCGACCCACCCGAACCTCACCCGAAAAATGCAGGACATTTTTCAGATGGGTGGGGCGGGCTGAGGGGAGGAGGGCTGGTGACGATGGGGCCGCGCCGAATACGGTGGAGCGGTGAGCGACAACCGAGAGCGCAACGGCGTGCGCGTTGGGATCGCCGCGTACCTCATCTGGGGCCTGCTCACCATCTACTGGAAGCAGTTGAGCGCCTTCGACGCGCTCGAGCTCATCGGGTGGCGGATGCTCACCGCAGCCGTCGTGATGGTGGTGATCACGACGTTCCGTGGAACCTGGCCCGCGATCAACGTCGCATTCCATTCGAAGGCGATCATCGGACGGCTGGTGGTCGCAGCGCTGCTCCTCACTGCCAACTGGGGGAGCTATGTGTGGGCGGTCGTCAACGACCGAGTGATCGAAACAGCGCTCGGCTACTTCATTGCGCCCCTCGCCACCATGGCGATCGGCGTGTTCGTACTGGGCGAGCGACCCAACAACGCGCAGCGCATCGCATTCGGCTGCGCATCGATTGCGGTCGTGATCCTCACGGTGGGCGCTGGGCAACCCCCATGGATCTCTCTCGTTCTTGCTGCGACGTGGAGCTGCTACGCCTTGAGCAAGCGCAACATCCCACTCGGAGCGATCGACAGTCTGACCGGCGAGACCCTCGTGCTGTTCTTCCCCGCTCTCGGTCTCGTCATCGCGCTCTCGAGCCGCAGCGGGAGTGCCGTCGATATCGCGTCGAGCACCGAGTGGGCGTTCCTCCTCGGCACCGGGTTGATCACCGCCGTCCCCCTCATGTTGTTCGCGTCGGCCGCCCAATCGATTCCGTTCACCCTCCTGGGGCCGCTGAACCTCTTGGTCCCCGTCATCAACTTTGGGCTCGGCTGGGCCATCTATGACGAGCCGATGCCCTTCAACCGGCTGATCGGCTTTGCGTTCGTGTGGATGGCGCTCATCGTGGTGATGACCGACCGAGTTCGCGAGTCCCACCGTCGCAATCGTGTCGCTACTCCACCCCTGACAGCCCAGTAGCTTGGGCCCGATGAACCCGCAGCACATCGTCCGGCTTCTGTGTGGGGCCGGGTCCATGGTCGTGCTCGCCAGTTGTTTCACATCGACGGCCGACTTCAAGTCCGACGCTGAAACGTTCATCGTCGAGCAGGTGTCCGCAGAGATCGGGACGACGTTGACCAGCGTCAACTGCGTCGCACCCATCGACCAGAACATCGGGACGCGATTCACCTGTCAGGCGATCGACGATTCCGGCGCCATCTGGGAGTTCGACAACGTGATCGACGGCGAGGGCGAGTTCACGGTGAATATCTCACGTCGTCCCTGAACTGGGACAATGACAATGACAACGACTGCGGCCATCAGAACCATCACATGAACTCGTCGCCGCATCATTTGGTCATCCATCTCCAACGCCACTCGACACAGGGAACCTCATGAAGAACAAACTCGCCGCCACCATCGCCCTCAGCGCGCTCGCGCTGGCCGCCTGCGGCGGGGTCAACCGTGACGGCACCCGCGACAAGTTCATCTCCGACATGGAGGAGATCGGCGGCACCGCTGACGGTGATTGCATCGACGACGTATTCAGGGATTACAGCGATGACGAAATCACAGAGCTCTCCGAGGGCGGTAACGACGAACGCTCGGTGGCACTGGCGACCGACCTCCTCGAGTGCACCGACCTCGACGGCTAACTCCACAACCGGGTTCAGGCGGCCAGATGGTGTGCCGTGCGAACTGACCGAGCGGACTCAGCCATCAACGCGAACGAGCCGGTCACCTTCTCGATGTTCTGAGAAGGTGACCGGCTCGTAACGTTTTCAGCTGATCAGATCAGCGGGTGAATCAGCTCCCGAAGGCGCCGCCGGCTCCTTCGAAGTCGACAAAGTCGCCCTTGGGCTCGAACACCAGATCGCCGGCGTCGGTGACGGAAACTGCCTGGAGCTGAGCGCCCTCAGTCCAGTAGGCGTCGTTGACTCCGTCGAGCTGCAGCGTGCCGCCGAGCAAGGTGTCGTTGGTCGTGTCGGCGTTCCACACAGCGGCCATCAGGTTGACCCGGTTGAGGCCACCTTCCAGCGCTGCTGCGGAGCGCAGCACGTCGACGAGGAACTCGCCGTACAGGATGCCGGTCGAGTACGAACCGTCAGCACAGGTGACATCGCCATATTCGGCGAGGATGCTCTCAACTTCGAGGATCTTGGGATCGTCGGCCCAAACCGGGTCACCACAGATCTTGTTCGAGTTGGCCATCCACGGGCCAGCGTCGTCTGCTGACAGCGTCGCTGCGGCGTCGATCACCGGAGCGAAGAACGACGACAGGTTGTTACAGGTGTACGACATGTACGTACGCGGACGCCATTCCGAACCCGCCAGCACAGCGGTGCTCTGCGAGCAGAACTTGGACGTTGTGCCCGAGACGAACACGTCGGCATCGGTTGCGATGAGGGTGGTCATCTCGTTCGTGACGTCAGCACCGGCCGGGTCGTGAACCTGCTCGGAGACCAGATCGATCTCTGCGCAAGCCTCGGAATCGTTCAGCGTGTTTTGGTACGTCTTGCCGAAGTCGTTGTTCATGATGAGCGCAGCGACTGTCGCACCGGGACCGAAGTCATCGATGATCGACTTACACCAGATCTCGGTTTCAGTCGCGTAGTTCAAGATGTTGCCGACGGTCCACGGGAAGTTGGCCGGATCGCCCCAGAAGGGGAAGCCCGACGAGTTGAACAGCTGCGGGACGCAGGCTTCATCGGTGATCGGACGGATGGCGAAGTTGATCGGCGTGCCGATGTTGTGCGCCAGGGCGAACACGTCATCGGAGTCGATCATTTCTTCGACGTTGGCCACGGCGCGACCGGCTTCGTAGCCGTCGTCCTTGGCGATCAGCACGAGGTTCTTGCCCTCGATCGGATCAGTGTCGTTGATGTAGTCGAAGTAGATCTGCATGCCTTCACCGATGGCTCCGAATGCAGCGAGTGCACCCGACTGCGGCAGTGTCTGGCCGATACGGATCTCGTCACCATCGACGCCTTGCATCGGATCCCAGTCGTCCGGGCAGTCGCCCAGTGCGAGCGTGGTCCCGGCAGCAACTTCGACGTCGCCTTCGAGCGCGAGAGCCCCACCTGCGGGCTCTTCAGCCGGCTCTTCAGCAGGCTCTTCAGCAGGCTCTTCGGCCGGCTCTTCAGCAGGCTCTTCAGCAGGCTCTTCAGCAGGCTCTTCGGCCGGCTCTTCAGCAGGCGCCTCTGTCGAAGCTGGTTCGTCATCGCTGCCACACGCTGCAAAGATCAGGCCGGCGGCCATGAGTCCTGCAACGGAGCGCTTAATACGTGATGTTCGCATTTTCTCCCCTATTGGTTGATTGGTGCCGATGATCGGCATTTCTCCGGTGACGCTCAAAAACATCGTCCCGACAATGTCGTCGAAACTGTTGCTCCCCCACGCACCGAGATCTCATATTCGGTTATCGGATGTGACCGTAGTCGCTCAATCGTCGTCAGCAGTGGTTGGACCGCCGTCGAGACCGCCGCTCACCTGAGCACTGACGGGTTCCAGCGGCGCAGCACCCGCAACGCCGGGCATGAGCGCCGGTGTCTCTGGGAGCACCTGCACGATGCGTCCTCGAATCTTGCGCACGCCGGCAATGATCCCGCCGGGCAGGACAAATGTGACGACGATGAGGCCGACACCGAGAATCAGACCGCCGGTCGGACCTTGCAGCCACCGCTCCGGGACTCCGGGCAGATTCTGCGTGGACGATGCCCAGTCGGGAATGAATGCGATGACCAGCCCGCCGAGGACCGCGCCCGACAAGGTGCCGACTCCACCGACCACCATGCCGACGACGAACAGAATCGAGATCAACTGGGTGAAGTCACCCTCGGAAGCAATACCGAGTTCGGCGACATAGATCATGCCGCCCACCCCACCGAGAGCCGACGCCACACCAAACGACATGGTCTTGTGGAAGGCGAGGCTCATGCCATTGACCGCAGCACTGGTCTCGTTGTCGCGAATCGCCCGCATGGCGCGTCCCGGTCGGCTCTTGATCAGGTTGCTCACGACTTTGAAGCAGATCAAGGCCAGGATCGTCATCAGGAAGAAGGTCCAGACACGCTGTTCCTCCTTGCTCGACAGCCCCTCTCCCTCACCGAAGTATTGGCCGATCAGCGGAATCGTGTGGAGCGCATCCACAATGCCATCGAGCGGCAACCAGCTCGGCGGAATGAAGTCCGAGTCGACCTGTTTGCCAGCGGCGCCTCCGGTGTAGTCGAGGAGGAAATCGAGCTTGATCAGCGAGGGGAAGACTGCGGCCATGCCGAGCGTGACGAGGGCCAGATAGAGGCCCTTGATCCGCAGGGCTGGAATGCCGAACAGCAAGCCAATCAGGAAGCAGACCGGAATCACGACCAGCAGCGAGGTGAACCACGCCCAGTCTTGGTCAGCAACCAGATACGCCGAGACGTATGCGCCTGTTCCGAAGAAGAAGCCCTGGCCAAGCGAGAGTTGGCCGGTGAAGCCCGCAACCACTTGCAGCCCGAGGATCGCGACCATGAACGAGATCGACTTCGTGACACGAGTAATGCTGAACTTGTAGTCGTTGTCGAACAGCGTGATCGAGCCGGTGTCGTTGTACGCGAACGCCACGATCAGGATCAACAGGGTCAGCAGCGCAAACCCTGCGAACTTGTAAGCCCGGTAGCGATTGGTGCCCTGAGTGAAGAGAAATTTTGGTGATTTCGTAGCCATGATGTCCTCCCTCAGACCCGTTCAACCTGTGGTGTGCCGAACAATCCAGACGGTTTGAACAGCAAGACCAACATGAGTACCACCACCGCAGCGAGCAAACTGAGCTCGCTCGGGATGCCGAGATACGGCACGGCGATCGACTGGACGAGCCCGATGGCGAGGCCGCCGACGATGGCGCCGCCAAGGCTGTCAAGACCACCGAGTGCGGCCGCCGAGACGGCGAAGATCAGCCCGGTCACCATGACGTTTGGTTCGAGCTGACGGAACGGGGACGCCACGAAGACGCAGACGCCCAAGGTGCCGACCGCCGCAGCGATCGCCCACCCGAACTGCAAGGTGGGGCCGACTTTGATGCCGACGAGTTCACTCGACTCGAGATTCGACGACACTGCCCGGAAGGCAAGCCCGATCTTGGTCTTGTTGAGCAGCAGGGTGAGCCCGCCGGACACCACAGCGATGGTGACAAGTGTGCCGACCGTGTACCAGGAAAGCGTCGCTGTCCCGTACGTCAGCGCATTGCCCGACGGGAACAGCTCGGGGAAGGCACGCGGGTCGAAACGCCAGATGATGCCGGCGAGTGCGTTGATCCCGAGGAACAACCCGAGCGTGATGATGACGAGCGGTAAGTGATCGGACGGGTCAAAGGGCCTGATCAGCGTCCGCTCGATGCCAGCTGCACAGACGGCAGTGATCACCATCGACCCGAAGACGGCTCCCCACATCGGGATGCCCTGTTCTGTTGCAAGCACGAGGGCGATGAATCCACCGAACATCGCGAATTCGCCTTGGGCGAAGTTGATGAGTGTGGTTGCTTTGAAGATCATGACGAGGGCCATGGCAATCAGTGCGTAGGTTGCACCGTTCGACAGGCCATCTGAGATGCGATTGAGAAAGAGTTCCATGTGATGTATCCCGTCAGACTCCGAGGTAGGCCTTGCGAATAGCGTCGTCGTTGATCAGTTCGTCAGCCGGACCTTCGGTGAAGATCTCGCCTGATTCGAGGACGTAACCCCGATCGCCGATGCCGAGTGCCAACTGTGCGTTCTGTTCGACCACAAGCATCGTGGTACCGGTCTCCTTGTTGATTTCAGCGAAGCGCTCGAACAACTCCGCAACGATGATTGGCGCCAGCCCGAGGGACGGCTCGTCGAGCAGCAACAAGCTTGGTCGTGACATCAGCGCTCGAGAAACCGCAAGCATCTGCTGCTCACCGCCCGAGAGCGAACCGGCACGCTGGTTCTTGCGTTCCCGGAGAACGGGGTACACATCGAACCACTGGTCGATGTCGGCATCAATCTCGTTGTCGTCACGGATGTACGCACCGACTCGGAGGTTGTCCTCGACCGAGAGTTCAGGAAGCGTGCCACGTCCCTGCGGCACATGAGCCACGCCCTGGCGGACGAGATCAGGGGCCTTGGCGTTGCTGATGTCGTCTCCCCGCAGCTTGACCGAGCCGGTGCGCGGGATCATGCCCGACACCGCTCGCAGCGTGGTGGTTTTACCGGCGCCGTTCGCACCGAGGATGACCACGATCTCGCCGTCAGCGACGTGAAAGTCCAGGCCGTGCAGCACCTGGATCTGGCCGTAGCCGCCTTCCAGACCCTTGACGTCGAGAACGAGGTCAGTTGGCGTATTGGTGTCGCTCGGTGTATTGGTGTCGCTCATGCGGGTGCCCCCAGGTAGGCCTCGATCACCGCGGGGTCTTCTTGCACTGCGGCAGGAAGCCCTTCAGCGATCTTGCGGCCAAAGTCGAGAACGACAACGTTCTCGGAGATGCTCATCACGAGTCCCATGTGGTGCTCGACGAGGAGGATGGTCAGGTTGTAGTCGGTGCGTATCTTCTGGATCACGATGGACAGTTCGTCGACTTCGCTGTGCGTGAGACCGGTTGCCGGCTCGTCGAGCATGAGCAGTTTGGGGTGGCCGATCAGGCAGCGGGCGAGTTCGATGCGCTTGAGCGTGCCATAGGGCAGGCCAGCACATTGCTGGAATGCCACATTCGCAAGTCCGAGGTCAGTCAGAATCGTGAAGGCCTCGGAGGCCAACTGTTTCTCTTCCTTCTTCCGGCCAATGTTGAGCATCGCCGACCCGAAGGTCTGCTTGCTGCGCACATGAGCACCGGCCATCACGTTCTCGATCACGCTCATGCGCGGCCAGAGCGCAAGGTTCTGAAACGTCCGGAAGATGCCGGTCTCGGCAATCAGGTGCGGCGGCGTATTCAGCAGGTCGACGTCGTTGAAACGCAACGTCCCCGCAGTCGGGTCATAGATGCGACTGATGACGTTGAACATCGTCGTCTTCCCCGCACCGTTGGGCCCAATCAGCCCACAGATCTGACCTTCTTCAATGTCGAAGGTCATGCCGCTGAGGGCGACAATGCCCCCAAACCTGACTTCGACGTCGTTCACTTCTAGCAATGCCATCGACGTAAACCCCCTGTAGTTCGTCGGTGTGATTTGGCAACGTAGCACCTCGCCTCGCACTGGTTCGCAGTCGAAGCGAATTGATTGCGTCGAGCCCCGATCTGCTAGGGCAACGCCACTGACGCATGGCGTCGCGTTGGGCCGCGAATCTGACAAGGACGCACACGGAACAGGTGAGAAACGTCGAAAACAACGGTGCCTGATGTGAGTCGCCGAGCGGCCGTGCCTAGAGTCGTTGACGTGGCTCATCGTCCGCTGTTTGCACTGCTGCTCGCCGGCTCGATCACCGCGGCCGCGTGCGGCGCCGACGTCGCGGTCACCGCAACGCGTTCTGAACAATCCGGCACGGCGACGACGTCTCCGCCGTTCGAGCCGGTCCCCGATGACAGCGATCCCTCGCCATCCACTGTCCCGTCGTCGAACGAAGAACCTGACATCCCGATCACCGCACCCATCGTCGTCGACGCAGAAGCCATCAACTTCGGACCGAACAAGCCGACACGCGAGTACGACGACTTCCTGCTGGCGACGCTCAGCGACCTCAACACATGGTGGGAGCAGACGTACCCCGCGGTCTACGGCGAAGCATGGCAGCCGCTCGAAGGCGACGTGTACGCCGCGTATCCCGAACGCCCTGACGACTTGCCGGGCTGCGGCGAGCCACGCACCTCATACGACGACGTCCAAGAGTTCGTTGCGTTCTACTGCGGTCTCGGTGACTTCATTGTGTACGACGACGGCGAGGACGGACTGCTCGCCGAACTCGCCGACAAATTTGGCGCCGGCACGATCGGCATCGTGCTCGCACACGAATACGGCCACGCCATTCAGCAACGCAGCGGCGTGCTCGACCTGAACCTGCCCACTGTCACCTCCGAACAGCAAGCTGACTGCTTCGCCGGCGCATGGGCCGGCCGCGCCGCCCGTGACGAAGGGGCAATCTCGTTCACAGACGCCGATGTGCGCGCCGGTCTCATTGCCATGCTCGAAGTCCGCGACCCAGTCGGGCTCGACCAGTTCAGTCCCGGCGGTCATGGGTCGGGCTTCGATCGAGTCGGAGCGTTCCAGGCCGGCTTCGTCGAAGGCCCAGTCCGCTGCGGCAGTTTGATCGACGACCCGTTGCCGCTCGTCCCCAATCAGTTCAACGACTTCGAGGATCAGCAGAACGAGGGCAACGCACCGTTCGGATATGACGTTGGCGAGCCCGGCGTGCGCAGCGCCGAACTCTTCGGATTCCTTGTGCCGGATCTCAATCTGTACTGGGGTAGCGATGCCGCGATTCCGGGTTGGACCGACCTGACGCTGGTCCCGGTCCAGCGAATTGACGATGCGACCTGTGCCGACCTGCTGCCAGGATTCGACAACGGTGCAGCCCTGTGCCCGTCCGCCAACGTCGTCTACCTCAACGAGCCCGTCGCACTGGACCTGTACCGGCAGCAGACATTCGGCGACTTCTCACTCGGCTATCTCATCGGATTGACCTGGGCCGAAGCAGCGCAGATCGCGCTCGGCTCAACACGTTCTGGCGAGGATCGCCAACTGGTCAACGACTGCCTCGCCGGCGCCTGGGTCCAGTCCGTGATCCCCGTCAACCGCGTGCTCCCGCAGCCACGCGACGAGCGCCGAACCTCAGTCGTGTCCCCCGGCGACCTCGACGAGGCGATCCGCACTGCCATCATCATCGGAGACAGTGCTGCCGATGACAATGTCCTCGGCAGCCCGTTCGAGAAGATCGACGCCTTCAGCGACGGCGTCATCGACGGCCTCAACGCCTGCGGAACCTGACGCTGGAGAAGCTGCAGCGGCTCAGTCGAGCAGACCGGTGAGCAGCGCAGCGAGCTCGGCTGGGCGGTCGCCTTGCACACTGTGGCCTGCTCCGTCGACCAGGTGAACGACGATGGCGGGTTGCAGCCGACGTGCCTCGGCGACGTCATCGTCGTCGACGACCGGTGACAGCGATCCCCGAATCAACGTGAGTGGGCAGGCGATGGCTGCGAAGTCATCCCACAGCGGATTGCGGTCTCCTGCGGCCGGGACCACGTCCGCCTCCGGCATGGAACCGTTGCCCTGTGCCGATTGGTCTCCGTGCCGGTTGGTGCGGTCGTAGTTCCACTGCCACGACCCGTCGGCGAGCTGATGTGCGTTGTGCAGGATCCCACGCCGCAGGGAGGACTCCGATCGAGTCGGATTGAACTCGATGGTGCGAGTCAGCAGATCGTCGAAACTGGTGAACGACTGCGGTCCGTTGACGAAGTCGATGATTGCCTTCGCCTTCTCACCGTTCACGCCTGGCGTGATGTCGACCATCGCCAACTGGCGAACGATTTGAGGGTGGCGCGTCGCGAGCATCATGGAAGTGAGCCCACCCAGCGACATGCCGACGACAACTTGCGCGCCCGGCGCGTGCGCCTCAACGGCGCGGGCCACGTCGTCAGCCAAGTTGGACGGCGAGTACGCACCATCGTCGCGCCAGGACGAGTGGCCGTGCCCGGGAAGGTCGACAGCGATCGCGGGCCGGCCCAACGCAAGCGCCACCGTGTCCCACGTGTGCGCGTTCTGCGCCCCACCGTGGACGAAGACGATCTCGGCGGGCTGATCCCCCCACACCAGCAGGCTGAGCGACCGTCCGTCGTCGAGATCAACCGAGCGGCGTTCTACCGTCGGCAGCTCAGGTACGTCGAGATCGAATTCAGCGATGTTCTCTGCGAACAGTCCGAACTCGTCGTACGGAACCACAGCGGCAGTGTCTGGGGAGTCGCTCACGACGTCGAAGGTACTGGTCAACCGTGTTGGGAGGCGCAGCGGACGCGCCCGATCGATCAGCCGCCCGAAGCAGCGTCGGCCCCACCGTCGTCCGTTGCCTCGCCTTCACTTCCGCCTGCAGCGACCGTCGTGATGGTGGTGGTGGTACTGGTGGTATCCGGAACGGCCGTGGTGGTCGTTGTCGCAGCGACAGTGGTTGCGGGCGAGGTACTGGCCACGGTGGTGTCGACTGCGGGTTCAGTCGTGGTGGTCGTCTCGGCGACGGTGGTGGTGGTGGTGGTCGTCGACGTCGATTCGTAGTCAGGATCGAGCCAGTTGAATGTTGGAGGCGGCGATCCGACTGCCTCGGGCTCGTTCTCGCCGTCCCACACGAAGACCTGATCGCCGTTGCCCATCAGTTCCTGCATGGTCTCGGAGATGTTCAACGGGATGCGGATACAGCCGTGCGAGGCTCCCTGCAGCGGCACGTTGAGCGCACCGTGGATCGCGATGCCGTAGTTGAAGTAGACCGGATTCCACATTCCGCCGAGCGCGCTCTCGCGGATGCCTTCAACTTCGCGGTAGACGGTGAAGACACCGCCCGGAGTGTTTGAGATCCCACATTCACCACGCACCAATGGCTCGGTGCCCTCACGGTTGCCGTACTCGCCAGGGCTGATCGTGACTTCCTCGCACCACTGCTCGTTGCTCCCGCTTGACATGTGCGTGATCATCGCTGGCTTGTCGTCGTGGAAAATCGCCAGCACCTGCTCGGGCAAGTAGACCTCGGTGTGATTCGGTGTGGCGTTGGGTCGTCGAGGTTGGATGACGAACGGTTCCTGCATCGCGTCCCACATCTCGGGCGTGACTCGTCCAGTCGGATCGTTGCTCGGACGCTTCAGCACCAACTTCTCGTAGGCCCACACGGCCTTGACCGTTTGATCGCCGTAGATGCCGTCGGCAGGGCCAGGCACGAAGCCGAGATCGGTCAAACGCAGTTGCACCTGCTTGACGTCGTCGCCGGCGAGACCTTTGCTCAGGTTTCGCTGCAGCACGGTCTTGTCGACAGGGAGTGATGTCTCGACTGTCCCAATCACGTCGGGAACCGAATCGGGCACCGTGAGCGCAGTGACGCCCGTGTCGACGACGAACGCCGAATCGGCGAGGTCGGTCTGCTGCACGCTGCTGTCACCGCCTCCGCCAAGAGCAACGCCTGCGACAATGACGGTGCCAAGTAGCCCGGCTGCGGCGACAGCTGGAAGCCATTTCGCGACGTGATTCGGAGGGCGCCAGGAAGGCGTGGAGGAAGTTTCGTTCATGGCGACGGGATGACAGATCAGAGAGCGAGTTGCCAGTCAGCGGCACCAGCTGTCGGAAGCGAATGTACCAACCAACACGGTTCCCGGATCGTCGCCCCCGCCATGTTCGCCGGGAGTTTCTTTCTTCACGTCCGCGTCGGGTTCAGCTGCGATCGACGATCGGCGTAATGCCATCGAGATCACCACGCAGCTGGCGCATCTCCCTGAGGATCGTGAGGATGATCCCCGGAGAACTGAGCGTTGATTCGCCGCGCGTGCGCGGGAAGTAGTCGACGCCAAACTGCAGCATCTCGTACCCCAGCCGAGTGGCCCGGATAACGAGCTCGGCGTCAATGAACGAACCCTCGCTCTTGAGCTCGACGTGCTCGAACACGCGGGCTCGACACAACTTGAACGCGAAGTTGATGTCGCGGGCCTTGACGCCAAACAGACGACGAATCAGAAGGTTGTACCAGAAGGTGTAGATGGTGCGGAGATATCCCTCGCCGGTGCGATCAAATCGATACGCGCTAATGATGTCGGCGTCGTAATCGATCATGAGGCGCACCGCTCGCGGCAACTCCGCCATGTCAAACGGGAGGTCTGCATCGGTGTACAGAATGAGATCACCGGTTGCGGCGGCAAATCCGGTCTTGATCGCTCCTCCGAGCTTGCGGTTCTTGGCGTGGTGCACGACCCGGACGTGTGGATCTTCCGCTGCGATGCGATCAGCGATTTCGGCAGTGCCGTCGGTTGAAGCGTCGTCGACGATGATCAGTTCGTAGTCAGCGATGTCACCCGCCTCGATGAGGATCGCACAGGCGCGGCGTCCCGCCCGGAGCGCCCGCTCCACGTACTCCTCTTCGTTCCACATCGGGTAGAAGATCGAGAGCTTGTCGAATGGTGCACTCGTGTTCGTCATCGGTGCCGCAGGGTAGCTGCCTGGGAAGTCGGCCCCGCAGCGCCTACCCTTCTGCACGTGTCGGACGCCTCCCACGAGCCGAATCCCGGAGGCATGTTGCCGCCTCCCGACTCCGCACCACCGTTTCCTGCGCCACCGCTGCCGGAGCCCTCTGTCGCCCCAGCTGTGGACGCGCCGCCACCGCGACCGACTGCGGCGTTGACACAATCGCTGCAGCCCGGTCAACTCACCGTCGCCTGGCAGATCATGTTGGCGCTGTGCTGGGGAGCAGCGTTCTTCGCGTTCGCTGCGGTGTGGAAGACCAGCGAAGAGATTGGCATCGGCACCTGGTGGCTCGGACCCCGCGCCCAGCCCCAACCCATGCTGGTCCGCGTCCTGCCGTTTGCCATCACCGTGTTGTTGGGGCTCCTCGCCATTTCCAACACACGCCGTGTCGCGCTGGCAAGCATCGCCGGGTCGTTCGCCATCGCCGGTATTGCCGTCTTCGACATGTCGCGGTCGGGCGGCCTCGCAGCCATCGAGTTCGCCATCGCCGGCTCGATGCTCCTTGTCTCGATTGGCGCACTCGCTGCATCGGCACGACAGGCACCGGCTCCCGCAACGCTGGACTGATCGACGCACGCCACCACGGGCGATTCACGATGGCGTTCGCTGAGAGCGCTGCCGCAGAACGGTATCGTCGTGCAACTATGGCCGACGCTCACACTCCCCCGCTCGACGGCGCATCCAACGCCAAAGTCTTGATGTCACTGCCCCAGGGCGAGCGAGTCGGCATTGCCTTCTCCGGTGGCCTGGACACCTCGGCTGCCGTGGCGTGGATGCGCGAACGCGGCGCCATTCCGTACACGTACACCGCCGACCTCGGCCAGCCTGATGAGCCTGACCTCGAGGGTGTCCCGGTCCGCGCCAAGCAGTACGGCGCCGAGGAGGCACGCATTGTCGACTGCCGCGATGAGCTGGTGCGCGAAGGACTCATTGCGATTCAATGCGGCGCCTTTCACATCAGCTCCGGCGGCAAGACCTACTTCAACACGACTCCTCTCGGGCGCGCCGTGACCGGCACATTGCTCGTACGAGCGATGGCCGACGACGGCGTCGACATCTGGGGCGACGGCTCCACGTACAAGGGCAATGACATCGAACGCTTCTATCGCTATGGCCTCCTGGTCAACGAGAAGCTGCGGATCTACAAGCCCTGGCTCGACCCCACCTTTGTCGACGAACTGGGCGGCCGTCAGGGCATGAGCGAGTTTTTGCAAGCGCGCGACCTGCCGTACCGCGACTCCGTCGAGAAGGCGTACTCGACCGACGCCAATATCTGGGGCGCCACTCACGAAGCAAAAGCGCTTGAAGAACTCGACACGTCGATGGAAATCGTCACGCCGATCATGGGCGTGCCCTTCTGGGACGAGAGCGTTGTCATCGAGACCGAGGATGTGACGGTGCGCTTCGAGGAAGGCTGGCCCGTGTCCATCAACGGCGAGCGCTTCGCGTCGCAGGTCGATCTGGTCGACGAGGCAAATCGTATTGGCGGTCGCCACGGACTCGGGATGAGCGACCAGATCGAGAACCGCATCATCGAGGCGAAGTCGCGAGGCATCTACGAAGCCCCCGCTTTGGCGCTCCTCCACGCCTGCTACGAGCGGTTGGTCAACGGCATCCACAACGAGAACACGATCGAGAACTACCGAACGATGGGCCGCCGCCTCGGCCGCCTGTTGTACGAGGGACGCTGGTTCGACCCGCAGAGCTTGATGTTGCGCGAGCCCCTCATGCGCTGGATCGGCTCGGCGGTCACAGGCGAAGTCACCCTGCGCCTGCGCCGAGGGGATGACTACTCGATTCTCGACACGGTCTCGGACAACCTGACCTACGAGCCAGACCGCCTCTCCATGGAGCGAGTCGAGGATCAGCCATTTGGTCCACTGGACCGCATTGGCCAGTTGACGATGCGCAACCTCGACATCACCGACACTCGCAACAAGCTCGACCTGTACCAAGGCATCGGCACTCTGGAGTCCGGCGACATCACCAAAGCGCTGGATTCGTAGCTCATCCGGACACCGCTGAGTTACGGCGGGGTCGGCCAAACGTCACTCAGTTGGGACCAAGGGCTGCGACGATGCCGGCGACGAGGCGGGCTCGTTCGGGCATGGTGGCCACAATGACGTGCTCGGTGTCAGCGTGGGCACCGCCGCCGACGGCGCCGAGACCGTCGAGCGTGGGGACACCGATTGCCGCCGTGAAGTTGCCGTCGCTGCCGCCACCGACGGAGTACCCCTCGATGCCGGGCGACACCTGCTGCGCGATGGGGAACAGCGTTGCCGAGGCCGACTCAGGCATCGGCGGACGACCGATCTGACCATTCACGTCAACCGCCGCCCCGTCGACGTGCGCCGTGAGCGCAGCCATCGCCGCTTCGACTCTGGCCTTCTCGTCTGCGGACTCGACGCGAGCGTCGACCTTGATGCGGCCCTCGGCGGGCACCACGTTGTCGGTCGTCCCGACGTTGGCGACCGTCGGGGTCACCGTGGTACCCAGTGCGGCATCGCCGATCTGATCGATGGCCAGCACTTGGTGTGATGCCTCAACGAGCGCGTTGATACCGGCTTCGGGCTCGAGTCCGGCGTGGCTGGCTCGACCGGTGATGACCACTTCGAACGTTCCGCATCCTTTGCGGCCGGTCTTGAGTGCACCCTCGGCCGCGGATGGTTCGAGCACCAGGACGTTGCCGCATGCTTGCGCGCGTTCTTCGATCAGTGCACGCGATTGGTGCGACCCGACTTCTTCGTCCGCGCTGAACAGCAACTCAACGTGGGAGATGTCGTTGAGCGTGGCAAGTCCATGCAAGGCCTGCACGATGCCGGCCAACATGTCGAAGCAGCCCGGCCCCGTCATCACACCGTCCGTCACGGCAAACGGAAGACGGTCGAGTGTGCCCATCGGGAACACCGTGTCGTGGTGACCGAGGAGTAGCACCCGTTTCCCGTCGGGTACCGCCTCACTGCCCTTCCAATGCACATGGGGCCCGGCCGACGACTCGACGAGGTCACACCGTCCGCCCAGGTGGCGCTCGATCATCGCGGCGAGGATCTCTGCTGACTTTTGCAATTGCGGCAGGTCGTACGACGGTGATTCGATCTCGATCAAGGTCTTGACGTCAGCGATCATTGCGTCCAGGTCGTACTCAGCCATGTCCGGATCGTATGCGATCACCTGTGGGGTCTGACCCCTCGTTGTGATCAGATCGCGAAACCGCCGAGCTTGACCTCCAGGTACTCAGCGATGCCTTCGTGGCCACCTTCACGGCCAAGGCCCGAGTCACCCATGCCACCGAATGGCGCCGCCGCGGAGGTCGGATTGACGTCATTGATGCCGATGATGCCGAATCGCAGGCCCTCGAACGTGCGCATCGCTGTCGACAGGTTCTGGGTGTAGACGTAGGCGGCAAGGCCATAGTTCGTGTCGTTCGCCATGGCGACCACTTGGTCGACATCGCTGTAGGTGATCACCGGGGCGACGGGTCCAAAGGTCTCCTCGCGCCGGATGAGCATCTCGTCGGTCACCCCGGTGACGAGCGTCGGCGCGTAGAAGTGCCCGCCATCGAAGCCTTCTCCGGTCAACCGCTCGCCGCCGACCGGCACATCGGCACCCTTCGATCGTGCGTCGTCGACCTGATTCGCAACCTTGGCAACGGCTGCTTCGTTGACGAGCGGGCCAACGCCGATGCCGTCGTTCATCCCGTTGCCGGCCTTCACCCGACCGATCCGTTGCACGAGCGTGTCGACGAAAGCTTCGGCACCCGACTCATGCACATACAGACGATTTGGGCTGATGCACGCCTGCCCCGAGTTGAGGAATTTCAAGGCCGCAGCGCCTTTGGCCGCATGCACCGGGTCAGCGTCGGGGTACACGATGAACGGAGCGTGGCCGCCGAGTTCGACAGACACCCTTTTCAGATTGCCTGCGGCTTTGCCGGCAAGCATCTTGCCCACAGCGGTCGACCCGGTGAAGGTCACCTTGCGAACTCGTTCGTCAGTGCAGAAGACCTCACCGATCGGCTTCGGATCGAGTGCCGTGACGAGGTTGACGACACCGGCGGGAGCGCCTGCATCGGCAAAGATCTGGAAGATCGCGCGGGCGCAGAGTGGTGTTGCTTCAGCTGCCTTGAGCACGAGGGTGCAACCGGCAGCGAGCGCTGGGCCCATCTTTCTCGTCAGCATCGAGATCGGGTAGTTCCACGGCGTGATGGCGGCGACCACACCAACGGGCTGCTTGAGCACCAGGAATCGTTGATCGGCACGGGCTGATGGCAGCCACTCCCCTGCGACCCGCTTGGCTTCTTCGGCGTACCACCGAAGGAAATCCGCGCCGTACTTCACCTCGGCCGAACTCGCCTTGAGCGGCTTGCCCTGCTCGCGCGTCATCAACTCAGCGAGCTGGGTGCTGCGCTCGGTCATCAGCTCCCAGGCGCGGTAGAGCAGGTCGGCGCGTTCGTACGCGGTGGTCTGCGACCACGGCCCGAACGCTTCGTCGGCAGCGGCGACAGCGGCTGTCGCGTCATCGGCGCCACCATCAGGCACCGACCCGATCACTTCGCCGGTCGCCGGATTGGTCACGTCGAACGTCGCGCCGGATGCGGCGTCCGCCCATTCCCCATTGATGAACATACGCGCAGCGTAGATCCATCGCCCGCGTTCCCAAATTCGTGCCGAAGCAACCACTTTTGTCCACCTCGCCAACGCATCTCGGAGAAGGCGATGCGATGATCCCAGGATGCAACGACGAGCCGGTTTGGCAGTGCTTCTCACCCTGGGGCTGCTGGCGACTGCCTGCTCGGCCGACGACGACGACAGCTCGGACGCACCGCCAGTCGCGCCAACGACAGTGAGCCCGGCAGGGGCGGCACCCCCGACGACCGATCTCGCAACCCCGGCGACCGTCGCACCGACCGAGACCGGCGAACCCGGGTTCGAGACCGCTGGAGTCGTGACCCCGGGAGTCGAACAACTGACGATCGTCAATCACACCCCCGGCACCGAACTCACGCTGTTTCGTGCAGGAGCGCCGACTGCGGTTGGCATCGTCGACGCGTACGGGTCACTGCTGTTCCGCAACGTCGAGCCGGGACCTGGGTACTCCGTCGCGGCGGCCGACGAGAACGTCAGCATCACCCACACCGTGCTCGACCGCACCACGCACCCAACCCAAGCCTTCTACGCCGAGCAGCGGCTGGTGCCTGGCCTGAACTACATCGAGATGCGCGATGGCACCACCCTGTCCGCGAACGTCGTGCTGCCCGGCGCGATCGAGGACGGTCCATACCCCACGGTGGTCGAGTATTCCGGCTACACCCCCGCCGACCCGGAGAGTGTCGGATTCAAAGACCTGTTCACTCAACTGGGGTACGCCTACGTCGGTGTCAACATGCGCGGTACAGGCTGCTCCGGGGGCTCGTTCCGCTACTTCGAATACGCACAGAGTCTCGACGGCTATGACGTCATCGAGGCCATCGCCGCCCAACCGTGGGTGTTCGAGAACCGTCCCGGCATGGTCGGCGTCAGCTACCCCGGCATTAGCCAACTCTTCGTTGCGCAAACCCAACCGCCATCGTTGGCAGCCATCACACCGTTCTCTGTGATCGACGACAGTTACAACTCGACCCTGTATCCGGGCGGACTCCTCAACACTGGTTTTGCCGTCGACTGGACCCAGGATCGGGTCGACAACGGCAGGCCGGCAATCGATCCCGAAGGCAACATCGTCGACGAAGGCGGCCAGGCGTGGGCGAAGGATCAGATCCGCGCCGGCGACACGGCCTGTGCCGAGAACCAGTCACTGCGAAACCAGAACCCCGACCTGATCACGGAGATCTTCGAATCACCCTTTTACGATTCAGCGCAGAGCAACGAACTGTCGCCCCGACTTTTCGTCGACAAGATCACCGTGCCGACGTTCGTGGCAGGCGCATGGCAGGACGAGCAGACGGGTGGGCGGTTCCCCACCATGCTTGACCGGTTCACCGGCACAGACCATCTCTACGCATCGTTGATGAACGGACTCCACACGGACTCAATCGGACCGGCCAACTTCCCGCGCTGGATCGAATTCCTCGACCTCTTTGTCGCCGAACGCGTGCCAACACTCGACACGGCCCGCTTGCTCGCGCCCTTGCTCGCCGGCGGCATCTTCGGAACCACCGACTTCGAAATACCCGACGACCGGTTCGCCGACATGACGTACGACGAGGCACTTGCAGCGTTTGAGGCGGAGCCTCCAATCCGCGTGCTGTTCGAACAAGGCGCTGGCAACGACACCGCTCGCGCCCCGGTTCCACGGTTTGTCGAAGCGTTCGACGCCTGGCCGATTCCGACAACGGAACCCACCGACTGGTGGCTGGGACAAGACGGGCGCCTCGTCGATGCACCCGAGAGCGACAATGGCCAGGCCGCATACCTCGCCCTTCCAGATGGCGTGCCTGCCACGTTCTACGAGGGGAACAGCAGCGACATTTGGAGGACCGATGTGACCTGGGACTGGCAGGAGCCGGCGCCAGGCACCGCAGCAACGTTCCTGTCTGACCCACTGAATGACACGGTGACGATGATCGGGTCGGGCTCGGCTGACCTGTGGGTCAACTCCAACCTCGGCGACACCGACCTTGAGGTGACGATCTCCGAGGTCCGCCCGGACGGCCAGGAGATGTACATCCAGTCCGGCTGGCTTCGCGCCAGCCACCGGGCACTTGACGACGAACTTTCCACGGCGCTGCGTCCAGCACACACGCACCTCGAATCTGATGCCGAGGCGCTCACCGGCGGTGAGGGCGAGCAGGATTTTGACCTCGCCCGTGTCGAGATCTTCCCATTTGCCCACGTCTTTCGCGCCGGATCACAGGTCCGGATCTCGATCGACGCGCCTGGCGGCAACCGTCCGGTCTGGGTGTTCGAAACCATCAGCAATGGCGAGCAGGTCACCATTGGATTCGGCGGCGACTACCCCTCCAAGATCGTGCTCCCTGTTGTGCCCGATATCGAGGCACCCGTCGACTTCCCCGAGTGCGGCGCACTGCGCGGCCAACCCTGCCGCCCGTACACCGGATAGCTCAGCTCGGTTGTGCCGGGCCAACGTGACCGGCGGCGAACCTGATTGACTCTGGGTGTGGGGGAAGCTGACCATCGACGCGAGCTCGCCGACTTCTTGCGCGCCCGCCGCGAAGCGACCCGCCCTGAACAGGTCGGCCTACCTGCAGGACGAGGCCGACGAACTCCGGGCTTACGCCGTGAAGAGGTCGCGTTGCTCGCTGGCGTGTCGTTCACCTGGTACACCTGGCTCGAGCAGGGCCGGCGGATCAATGCCTCGCATGACGTGCTGCTCGCGATCGGTCGGGCGCTTCAACTCGACGAGGCCGGACAAGAACACTTGATCGCACTCACCGACCCGGGCACCGCCTCGGTCGAGGCACCGGCCGAAGCACCCAGCGCACTGATACGGCTCCTCGACTCACTGATGCCTGCTCCCGCGTACGTGTTGGGACCACACTGGGAATTCGTCGCTTGGAATACAGCTCAGGCGCGGCTGTATCCGCGGATCGAAGAACTCGACCCACCGCGCCGCAACCTGCTCTGGGTACTTTTTGCCGATCTGTCGACGCGCGACCTGATCGTCGACTGGGATATTCACGCACGCCAGGCACTGGCCGAGTTCCGATCGGCAACGTCCGCTGTTCGCCACGACCCGGCGATGACCGAACTCGTTGCACTGCTGACTTCGGAAAGCGCCGAGTTTGCTGCCTGGTGGCCTGAGCACGACGTGTCGGGGTTCGAGACCCGCCTCCGCCGATTCTCACACTCAGCAGCGGGTGTCTTGACGTTCGAGTATCAGCAGCTGACGCCTGCCGAGTGGCCGGCACTACGCGTTGTTGCCCAGTTGCCTGTTCCAGGTGACGACTCGGCCGAACGACTTGCCATCCGCCGTTACCTCGTCTGAGTGCCAGCGCGCCAATGACACCGCTGTCGCTGGTCGGTCGTCGATCACACCCAGTCGTCGGGCAACTCGGCGCGGCGCGGCGGGTCCGCGCCTCGCCGGGTCACGACCACCGCCGCTGCCTCATGAGCCGCAAGCACGGCCTGCTGCAAGCCCTTAGCGTCGACGTCGGGGCGGCCTCGACCCGAGGCCATCCACCACGCCACCAGTGCGCCGCCAAAAGTGTCGCCGGCGCCAATCGAGTCGACCACGGGCGAATCGAGCGGCGCGACCGGCACCTCGGTCACCCTGCCTCCCGTGACAATGGAGGTCGTCGACGCTCCGGCGGTGACAAGCACGGCAGCGCCGCCGACAGCTCGCAGTTGGTGAGCGGCATCAAGCACGCCCATTCCAGGCGACAGGTAGGCAAGGTCATCGTCGCTCACCTTCACGATGTCGGCCCGCTTCAGCAACTGATTGACCCGGTCCAGGTAGGTGGCTCGATCACCAACAACCTTCGGGCGACAATTGATGTCGAAGACCACGGTGGTCGAATCGTCGACCGCCTTGGCCATCGCCAGCACCGTGTCGGCCATCGGCTGCAAGACCAGCCCGAGCCCGCCGGTAAAGAAGATGCCGGAACCTATCGATGCGGTATCACCTGGTTCGAGCGCAGGTGCCGAGGTGCCGTCGATGTAGAACCGGTACGACGCCGCGCCGGCGTCATCGAGTTCAGCGGCAGCCAGCGTGGTCGGAAGATCGGTGCGAGCCGACGCGATGTGCACGCCGTCCGCTTCGAGCTGTGCGGCAAGCAGTGATCCGAAACGATCAGTTGACAACGCGCCGACGAACGTGACCGGCGCGCCGAGGCGGGCCGCTGCCCGCGCCGTGTTGAATGGCGCTCCACCGAGTGTTGCCGTGACGTCACCGTCCGGTTGGATCACCAGGTCGACCAGAGCCTCGCCGGCCACCGCGATGCGGGACTCAGTTGGTGTCGCTGCCATGGCCTTCATGCTGGCACGCCTGCGCCGCTGTGCACACCCAGCGTGCGCTGCACTCTCTCGAAATGAGCTCGCCCACTCGACCGGTGCACCAACTCGCGATACAACAGGAGGATGGCGAATGATCGAGATTCCAGCGCGATGACGCAGCAGATGGCCGACTACCAGCTCGCCGACAAGTTCCGACTCGAGACAGGCCGCGTCTTCTTGTCCGGCGTGCAAGCAATTGCACGCCTTCCCATCGACCAGCTCCGCATCGACCGGCGGCTCGGTTTGACCACCGCGGCCTTCGCATCCGGTTATCAAGGTTCGCCAGTCGGCACGTTCACCGAAGAACTGCGCCGCGCCCACGCCACGGTGCCTGACCTTCCGATCGTCGTCCAGCCTGGGGTCAACGAAGAACTCGCAGCCACCTCCGTGATGGGCAGCCAACTCGCCATGACGCTCGACGACGCGAAGTACGACGGCGTCGTCGGGATCTGGTACGGCAAGGGGCCCGGTTTCGATCGAAGCAGCGATGCCATTCGCCACGCCGTGTTCGCTGGAACGTCACAGCACGGCGGCGTCGTGGCAGTGGTGGGCGACGATCCCGCTGCCAAGTCGTCGACCGTGCCGTCGTCGAGCGACGCCACGATGGTCGATCTGCACATGCCAATCCTCTTTCCCGGCGACGTTCAGGAGGCTCTCGACTTGAGCCGTCACGCCGTTACACTGTCACGTTCATGCGGCCTGTGGGCCGGGCTCAAACTGGTGACGGCAGTTGCCGACGGCACGGGCACCATCGACGTGGCCCCCGACCGGGTACGCCCGACCGCTCCGGTGGTCAACGTCAACGGCGTGCCATTTGTCCCGACTCCGAACGGCCGGCTGCTCACGCCGTACACCCTCGACATGGAGATCGAGTTCCAGCAGGTGCGAACACAACTTGCACGCCAGTACGGCGTGGACAACCACCTCAACACGGTCAGCGTGCGCAGCAGTGATGACTGGGTTGGTATCGCTGCCTGTGGGAGCACGTACCACGAGGTTCGCGAGGCGCTGGCCGTCCTTGGATTCGGCACCGACGAGGCACTACGCGCCGCTGGTGTCCGGCTGTTCCAACTCCTCATGCCGGTTCCCCTCGATCCGGACCAGGTCCGTGACTTTGCTGATGGTCTCGAGGAAGTGCTCGTCGTCGAGGAAAAGAACCCGACTCTGGAGGGATTGATCAAGAGCTCGCTGTACGACGGTTCACTGCGCTCCGGCCGCGTCGGTCCACGCGTCATCGGCCGCCACGATGAGCACGGCGCCGTGTTGTTCAACGGCTTCGGCACACTCGACGTCGACAAGCTGCTCGCGCCGCTGCATCAGCGTCTGTCCGCCCGCCTCGGGGACCGAATGCGTCCGCTCGACGAGATCATTCCACCGAAGCGGGAACTGATTCCACTCGCCGTTAATCGCACACCGTTCTACTGCTCGGGTTGTCCCCACAACGCGAGCACACGGGCTGAGCCGGGCACGCTGGTCGGGGGCGGAATCGGTTGCCACGCGATGGTTGCCTTTATGGACCCCGAGCGCGTGGGCGACATCGTTGGCTTGACACAGATGGGCGGCGAGGGCGCGCAGTGGATCGGCATCTCGCCATTCATCGAACGCGACCATCTCATCCAGAACCTCGGCGACGGCACCTTCTTCCACTCGGGCTCACTCGCTGTCCGCGCGGCAATCGCGGCTGACGTCGACATCACCTACAAGCTCCTCTACAACGGCACGGTCGCCATGACCGGCGGGCAGGACCCTGAGGGTCAGATGTCGGTTCCTGACGTCGCTCAGCTGCTGGCGGTAGAAGGCGTGAAGCAGATCATCGTCACCAGCGACGACCCGGATCGCCATCACCAGTCGGACTTCCCAGCGGGAGTCAAACTGTGGGACCGCAGCCGGCTCGGCGAGGCCCAGGAAGTACTCGCAGCCGTCAGCGGTGTCACCGTGCTCATCCATGATCAAGCATGCGCCGCAGAGCAGCGTCGAGGCCGGTCACGTGGCACCGTGACAAAGCCGGGATTCCGCGTGGTGATCAACGAGCGCGTGTGTGAAGGCTGCGGCGATTGTGGCGACGTGAGCAACTGCCTGTCCGTCCAACCAGCGGACACGCCATACGGCCGCAAGACCCGGATTCACCAGACCAGCTGCAACTTCGATCTGTCCTGCATGCAAGGTGACTGCCCGTCGTTTGCGACGGTGACGGTGGACGACGCCGGATCGAAGACCGGAGCCCGAGCTCTGCCGGCACCGCCCGCTGACCTCGCTGAACCAGCGCCGCCTCTCGTCGATCCCGATCACTTCACCGTCCGCCTCACCGGCATCGGCGGGACCGGCGTCATTACCGTCAGCCAGATACTTGGAACTGCGGCGATGCTCGCCGACCGCAACGTGCGCGGTCTCGATCAAACCGGCCTCTCACAGAAGGCCGGACCCGTGGTGAGCGACGTCTGCATCACCACCGATGGCGCCACACCCTCGAACCACGCCAACGCCTCGGGGGTCGATACGATTCTGGCGTTCGATCTGCTCGTCGGGGCCCGCGATGCAAACCTCAACGGGGCGCGAGCTGATCGAACGGTGATGATCGCGTCGACCGATGCCGTGCCGACCGGTTCGATGGTCACCGATCCGACATTGCAGTTGCCCACGGGGGCTGAACTCACCGATCGGGTCGGCGCCGTGACACGGGGCAAAGAGAATCGATTCCTCGACGCCGCCGCATTGGCCGACGGGTTGCTCGGCTCGACGACCACTGCAAACATTTTGGTGCTCGGCGCCGCGGTGCAATCAGGTGCCGTGCCAATCCCCGTGGCCGCCATGGAGCAGGCGATCGGCCTGAACGGCGTCGCTGTCGAGACCAACCTCGCAGCGTTCCGATGGGGCCGTGCGTGGATTGCCGATCCCACAGGCGTCGAGCGGGCCGCGGATCTGCCCATTCGAGTGGCTCCGGAGACGACCGACGAGTTAGTCGAACGACTCGCGAGCGACCTGATCGACTTCGATTCGGCTGCTCTTGCTGACCACTACCGCAACATCGTGGGTGCAGCCGCCGATGCAGAGCGTGCCATCGACGGTGACCAGTTCACCCGGGCGGTGGCGATCCACCTCCACAAGCTGATGGCCTACAAGGACGAATACGAAGTCGCCCGACTTTTGCTCGCCGACGAAGCCAACGCCAACTACCGGGCGGTGGGCGGTCCGAAGACCACGGTCACCTATCACCTTCATCCGCCGATGCTCCGTGCGCTTGGCATGGACCGCAAGCTCAAGCTGCAGCGCAGTGCAGCGCCCGCCCTCCGGGCACTGCGTGCCGGCAAACGACTCCGCGGCACCGTGGCAGATCCGTTCAGGTGGGCCGAGGTCCGCAAGGTCGAGCGCGCGATGATTCCCGAGTACATCGCAGCCGTCACACGGCTCGCCCAGCAGCTCGATGCCACCAACGTGGAGGCCGCAACAGAAATTGCAGCACTTCCCGACCAGGTGCGCGGCTACGAAGACCTCAAGCTGCGACGCGCTGCCGCCTATCGCTCCAACCTCGCCGACCGCATGCAACAGTGGCCGACCTGAGTACCGATTCGCCATCCCCCACCGAGACTGACGGGAACCACATCGGCGCGCCGCCGCAACCCGGCGCCGCGCCGACATCGCGTCGAGCCGAGTTGCTGGGCGTCGTCAAACGGATGTGGCAAGAACTTCACGACGACGACTTGTTCGACGCTGCGGCGGGTGTGGCTTTCTGGCTCATCCTCAGCGTGCCTGCGGCCCTGCTCGCCGTGTTGTCATCGGTCTCCCTGCTCGGTGACGGCCTCACCGCCGACCTCCAGGCCTCGATCAATGAATTCATCGACCGCACCTTCACCACCGAGTCAGAAACCATCCGGGCGGCTGTCGACGGACTGTTCGATCAGACCCGACCGGCCGTCTTGAGCCTCTCTGTCGCCATCGCCGTCTTCACGTTGTCGCGCGGGTTCGCTGGCCTGATCCGAGCCCTTGACATTGCGTACGACATCGAGGAGGGGCGTCGCTTCATCCGGCTGCGGGCCACGGCGATTGCGATGGCAATCGGCACCATTGCCACGATTGCGCTCACGACATTGTTGTGGGTCTCGCTCCGCGATGCTGGCGTGCCTGGCGTGGTTCGAGCAGGCATCGCGCTCGTCATTTTGATCGCGTGGGCGGCAACACTGTTCCATGTCGGGCCACATCACCACACGCCGTGGCGGTACGACCTGCCCGGCGCTGTCCTCACGGCGGTCGGATGGCTGGTCGTCTCGCTCGGCTTCGGCTTCTACGTGCGCGTCGCCGGGTCCGGCAACGAAATCGTCGGCGCCGCCGGCACGGCCCTGCTCGCTCTGACCTGGTTGTGGATCGCCTGCCTGGTCTTCCTGGTCGGCGCTGAACTGAATGAGATTGTTGCCGAACGCGCCGGTGTCGTGAACGCTCCGAAGGACTTCGGCATCGACGTGCGGGGCCGAGTGCAAGACCAAGTTCGTACGTGGCGCCGGCAATCGGGAGGCGACCCGCCGGGACCCGCCAATTGACGATTCCGGCTCCTATCCTCAAAACGCCATGACCGTCACGTCCCTCGTCTTCCTCGTCGTCGGTATCGCCGGCCTGGTCGTCGGAGCCGAAGGGCTCGTCCGTGGTGCGGCTCGGCTCGCCGCCCGTACCGGCATGTCGAGCGTGGTCATCGGCCTCACCGTTGTCGCGTTCGGCACGAGCGCACCTGAGCTTGCGGTCAGCGTTGGCGATGTGGCTCGCGGTAGTGAAGATGCGGGCGCCCTTGCGCTGGGCAATGTCGTCGGGTCGAACATCGCCAACATTCTCTTGGCGCTTGGTGTCTCTGCCGCAATTGGCGGCTCGCTCGTCGTCGCTGCGCGCATTGTTCGCATCGACGTGCCGATCATGATCGGCGGTTCAATACTCGTGTTGCTGATGGGGCTCGACGAGCAAATCGGTCGAACCGAAGGATTTGTCCTCGTCGGAGCGCTGGTCGTGTACTTGACGTGGACCGTGATTGCCGCTCGACGCCAACCGGAATCAATCTCGAGCGAGATCGATGACGTCGTCAACCCCGAGGCACTGCAACAAGCCTCGCCGTGGATCGACGTCGGGTTCCTCCTTGGGGGCCTTGTACTGCTCGTCGCCGGGTCGCAGGCGCTCGTCGGCGGCGCCACGGATATCGCGACTGATCTGGGCGTGAGTGATCTCGTCATCGGCCTCACCGTCGTGGCGATCGGAACGTCGCTGCCAGAGGTCGCAACGTCGGTTCTCGCAGCACTGCGTGGCGAGCGCGACCTGGCCGTCGGCAACGCCATCGGCTCGAACCTGTTCAACTTGCTCGCCGTACTCGGCATCACGGCCTCGATTGCACCGAACCCGATCCCTGTTGCGTTGAGCGCTCTCCAAGTCGACATTCCCGTCATGATCGTTGTCGCGGTCGCCTGTCTGCCGATCTTTGTCAACGGCCACGTGCTCAGGCGGTGGGAAGGCGCAATGTTCTTTGCGTTTTACGTCGGGTACATCACCTGGCTGATCCTCGATGCGAGCGAGCACGCCATCCGCGACGACTACAGCAATGTGATGCTGTTCTTCGTTGTGCCGTTGACGGCCATCACGCTGACAGTCATCGGCTTGCAAGGCCGCAACGCCTCGAAGTCGCCGGATTCAGTCACGACGAAGTGAGCTCAGGGGCGATCATGCGCTGCCAGCGCGGCGCCCACGATGCCACTGTTGTTGGCCATTTCGGCTGGTAGCACCGGCGTCGCGATGTCGATGTACGGCAGCCATTTGTCGGGCTTCTTGCTTGCGCCACCGCCGACGATGAACAGGTCGGGAGAGAAGAGCGCTTCGACATGGCTGAGGTAGTGCTCCACGCGAGACGCCCAGTCTTTCCAGCTGAGTTCCTCACGTTCACGAGCCTTTGCTGACGCCTTCGATTCGGCGTCATAGCCATCGAGTTCGAGGTGGCCGAGTTCGGTGTTCGGCACAAGAACGCCGTCGACGAACAGACCTGATCCAATACCGGTGCCGAACGTCAGCATCATCACGACGCCGGGACGCGGCGAGCCGTCAGCGAGTGCTCCGACCCCGAACTGCATCTCGGCAATTCCTGCAGCATCGGCATCGTTGAGCATGTGCACATCGCACCCGCTCGCTGCGCTGAACAGCGCGTCAGCGTCGACGTCGATCCAGCTCTTGTCGATGTTGGCAGCCGAGCCGACGACTCCCTGACGGACAACGGCGGGGAACGCAACCCCGAGCGGGCCGCTCCACTCATGGTGCGCAATCAACTCACAGAGCACCTCTGCCATTGCATCAGGTGTTGCGGGCTGCGGCGTGTCGATCCGGAACCGGTCGGAGACGAGTTCGCCAGTCGTGAGGTCGACAATCGCGGCTTTCATGCCACTGCCGCCGATGTCGATACCGAATCCGAGTTGTGTGTCGTTCACGTTCGCCGAACCTAGCGACGTCCGCGCCATCGCGCCCGCGTTTTCCTGTCGGTATCGACGATTCCTGCCTGGGCGGCGGGCTACAACACGCCTGGGCGGCGGGCTACAACACGCCTGGGCGGCGGGCCTCGGACCACGTCAGGCCTTGCTCGGCGTTGATCTCACGTGGCAGACCGAGAACGTGCTCGGCAACGATGTTCCGCTGCACTGCGAACGTGCCGCCGCCGAGGGTCAGCGCCGGGTGGAACAAGTAGCCGTAGTGCCAGATCGGATCGACACCGTCGAAACCGTTCAAACCACCGAGGTTGTTCTCGGTCGGGCCCCCACTCATCGAGGTCGGCAATCGACCGGCCGGGCCGGACCCGGCGAGCATGCCATCGGTTCCCGCCAAGGCTTTCGCCAAAGACATCACCTTCTGGCCGTGCTCGTCGGCCATGATCTTCAGAATCGATGCTTCAGGGCCCGGTGTCTTGCCGTTGAGTGTGGCACTGAGGCTGCGCAGGCGATTGAGGCGAAGGAGCTCGGCATCGATGTGCAACTTGGCTGCCTCGTCGCGGAGACTCGGATCATCGATGCCGCCGTTCTCACGGACTTGATCGAGGAGCTGTTCTGCCGACGGACCGACACCCCACAGCGATCCTGACGACGACAACGACACTCGTTCGTTCGACAGCGTGACCTTCGCGAGCCGCCAACCGTCGCCTTCCTCACCGACGCGCAGCGACACCGGCAAACGCATATCGTCGAAGAACACCTGATTGAACGAGTGAGCCGTGGTCATGTCGACGATCGGGCTCATCGAAAGACCCGGCGTGTCCATTGGGCAGATGAAATACGAGATGCCCTTGTGTTTCGGCTGGTCAGGATCCGTGCGAGCAATGAGGATGCCGAACTGAGAGTGATGTGCCCCGCTCGACCAGATCTTCGAGCCGTTGATCACGTACTCATCGCCGTCGCGTACAGCCGTCGTCGCGAGGTTTGCCAGGTCGCTCCCTGCCTCGGTCTCGGAGAACAGCTGGCTCCAGAACTCCTCGCCACTGAAGATCTTTGGCAAATACCGGTCCTGCTGTTCCTGGGTGCCGGCAAGCAAGATCGTTGGCGCTGCCCAGCCGATCCCGATGGCGTTGCCCGGTCGGCGGATGCCCGCCCGGTCAAGCTCGTCGTCGATGACAATCTGCTCAATCGGGCTCGCCTCAAGACCGTAGGGCGCTGGCCAGTGCGGCACCACATAGCCGGCCTCAGCCATCTCTTTGCCGGTTGGGTTGGGGTTGGCCGCAATCCATGCCCGGACGGCGAGACGTGCCGGATGATCGTCGGCGGGAAGATCAAAATCCATCGCAGCAGTCTGGCCGATGCGGCCCGCCGAGCCGAAGGCGCGTGCGTCAGCGGTGCAGTCTGACGGATTTTCGCCAGGCGCTGAAGCTGCTGATCGGGCCGTTGCGCGGCGCGGCCAACCAGGGCCACGGATGCGTCTCGGCCGGCACGATCGCCTCGGCGCGCGACCTGAATCCCGGGACCGGTGCAAAGGTCACTGCCACCGCACGATCCTGCAGAACAGCGACCGGATCGCCAAGGTGGAGTTCCACCGTGGTGGTGCTGGACAGCTCTGCGAGCGTCTCGACAAGGAAGATGAGTCGCTTCGAGCTCAGCCGCAAGCCGGCAAGCAGTCGTTCGTCGAAGACGAACACCGCGGGGAGACCTGGCCGAGCAGCCAGTGCCGGATCGCCGACGCCCAACGATTCCGCAGTCAGCCAGACCGTGTCAGCGAGTCGCGACTCGACGACATGCTTGGGTCCAGATGTTCGAATGCCATGGGGGTCGCGACGCAGCTCAACCGGTTCCGAGATCGGTTCAAGGGCTGGGTTCGGCGGCCAGTCTTCGATCGGACACCACCGATTCAGCTCGCAGAGATTGCACAGCGCGCCGGCACGCTTTTCGACCTGATAGCGACTGAAGCCATAGTGCTTCGACGCACCGACACCGGTCGTCCATTGCCAACCGAGCCGGTTCGCGGCCCTCGAACCGTCAAGGAGGTGCCGGAAGAAATGATCCTCACCTTCCTGCCAGGACAATCCCTCCCGGACGGCCCAGTGGCTCGCCAACCACATCCGTGCCTGGTTCACCATCCACCCGTCGTTCAACAACTCCCCGACGGTGTTGTCCATGCACGCCATCCGACGATCCCAGCCCGTGTCGAAATCAGCGGTCGCCGTCGGCGGGAGTGCGTTGCAGACGCCCCGACGAGTCTTCGTTCCGAGACGCGAGTACCAATGCCGCGCAAACTCCTGCCAGAACAGTTCGTCGCGGAATTTCGAGACATCGCGCTCGGGCCCGCCCGCCACGTGATCCCAGAGCTGACGCAGGGTGAGCAGACCATGTCGGACGTACGGCGAGAGCCCTGACGCCCCGCGACGCGACACCGGGAGGACCTCGTTGCGGTGCCGGGCGTATCCCTCGACGTCGAATGCCGCAAGCGCCCTGTCTGCCGCGCGCTGCCCACCCGAAAACTCGTCTGACCCGCGCACGTCGTCACAGATCAGGTGCGCCAAATGCTCGGTCACGAAGGCAGCGGCTGCATCGCGGCCCAGCTCGGGCGTGGGTAACCCGGTGGTCAACTCCGACGTCATAGTGATGGTCTACCCCTCGACAGCGGGTACCGCCAGAGCGGACGGCTGTGTCATAGGTTGCAGACGTGAGGATTCGGCTCTTCGACCCCGCCGCTCACCCGCGATTTGACGATCTGCCCTGGGCCACGCCACTCGAGCAGTGGGTCCATCCGCGGATCACCGACCTGCCCGTCGGGCTGCATCGCCACGTCGTCCGCTTCGTTCAATATGACCACCAGTTCTATGCACTCAAGGAACTGCCAAACCGGCTGGCAGAGCGCGAGTACCGCCTACTGCGGACCATGAATGACCGGGGCCTCCCGGTCGTCGCTGCGGTTGCCCTCGTCAACGAGCGTGGCGGTCCTGACCCCGTGCTGATTACTCGCTACCTGCATTACGCACTGCCGTTTCGGCTGTTGTTCCGTGAACGGCCCGACATCGACGTCGCTGCCACGCTGGTCGAATCGATCGCCACCCTGCTGGCACGGCTCCACACCGCCGGCTTCTACTGGGGCGACTGCTCATTGTCGAACGCCCTGTTCCGGCGTGATGAGCTCCATCTCTCGGCGTACGCCCTCGACACAGAGACCGGCGAACTCCACGATCAGATGACCGCCGGCCAACGCCAGACTGATATCGACGTGGCGATCGTGAATGTTGCCGGCGGACTGGCCGATCTCGCTGCTGCTGGGGAACTCCCCGACTCGGTCGACCCATTCGAGGTTGCACCACAGATCGGCACGGCATACGCCGACATTTGGGAAGAGCTGCACGGTTCGTCCACCTACGACCCGGTCGACCCCGCGGCGCTCGAGAATCGCCTTGACCGACTCCACGATCTCGGAGTCGGCGTGAGTGAAGCCGTGATTACGGACGCAAGCGGATCCGGCGCGTTCGTCTTTCGACCGTCGGCCATCGTCGGCGGGTATCACCGCCGCGAGCTCGTCGAGCTCACCGGGATCGTGGCTCGCGAACACCAGGCGCATCGGCTGCTCGACGACATCAGCCGCTTCCGAGCAGAACTCGAAGCCGACGCCGATGGTCGGCTCCCGCTTCGCGAGGTGGGGCATCGTTGGCTCACCGAGTGGTATGACCCGGTGCTCACTGCGCTGCCCGCCGATGTCGCGGGCAAACTCGAACGGCCTCAGTTGTACATCGAGGTGCTTGACCACCAGGCGCTCCACTCCGGCAACGGCGACAATCGACAGTTGAGCCTCATCGAAGCAGCGCAGCAATACGGCAAGGACGTGTTGACGCGACGACCGCACGAGCGCGTCTCGGGGACATCGACCACTGCTGAGCCTCGCTGAACCCTCGGAGGCAACGACGTGGTCAGACGTACTTCCAGCCGAATCGACCCTTGATACACAGGTGGCCGTGGGTCACTTCGTGGTCTGCAGGGCTGGTGACCTTGACGATCTCGTTGTCCTGCACGTGCAATTCGAGGTTGCAGCCGACGCCGCAGTACGAACACACCGTGCGCGTCACCGACTGATCGTCTTCGCGCCAGTTGTCCGCTGCGCGGAGGTCGAACTCGGTCTTGAACTGGAGGGCGTTGGTGGGACACACGCCGATGCAGTTACCGCAGTAGACGCACGCGGAGTCGGGCAGCGTGACATCGAATTCGGTCGAGATGCGATTGTCGAAACCGCGACCCGACATCGCAATGGCGAAGGTGAATTGTGCTTCCTCGCCGCATGCGTCAACGCACTTGTAGCAGAGGACGCACTTGTCGTAGTCGCGGATGTAGAGGTTGTCTTGGATCTTGACCGGCTGGTCGAATCGCTCGGCGCCCTCGGCATATCGGGTCGTGTCGACGCCGTACTGTGACGACCATTCGTTGATCTCCGGAGCCTCGCTGAGGTCGTTTGCCGTGCCGAGAAACTCGAGCACCATTCTGCGGCTGTGTCGAACACGGTCCGAGTCAGTCTGGATTTCCATGCCGTCTTCTGCCGGGCGAGAGCACGACGGGACGAGCGTGCGATTGCCTTCGACTTCGACAACACAGACGCGGCATGCGTTGACCGGCGTGAGGTTCTCGGCGTAACAGATCGTCGGCGTGTCGATGCCGTGTTGCGTACACGCGTCGAGAATCGTCGCGCCCTCGTCGACCGCGACGACGGCGCCGTCGATCCGAACCCTGACCTGGGTGACCGTCTCAACGGTTGGGTTCATGACGAGGCTCCGATCAAGCCGAGGCGGATGGCTGACTGCACAGCACCGGCAGCGGTATGGCCGAGGCCGCAGATCGACGCATCGGCCATTGCCAACGCCATGTCGTCGATCAGTGTGGCGCGCGCCACGGGCAGCGTCCCGGTTCGACCCAGTTCCACGATCACCTCGTGCTGGCGAGTCGTGCCGACGCGACACGGGACGCATTGGCCGCACGACTCGCCCTTGAAGAACTCGGTGATTCGCGTCAGGAGCGCCTGGAAGCCGACCGAGTCATCGAACAGCGTGATGACGCCAGAGCCGAGCGTGGTGCCGGCCTCGCGCGTGTCCTCTTGCGTCAGCGGCAGATCGAGTTGGTCAGCGGCGATGAAACTGCCGGCAGCTCCGCCCATCAGGATCGCCCGCGTGGTGCCCGTGGCGCCACCGGCAAGGTCGATGACGTCCCCAAGCGTGGTCCCCATCGCGACTTCGTAGACGCCTGGAATCGCGACGTGACCGGACACGCAGAAGAGTCGAGTTCCCGGCGACTTCTCGGTGCCGACCGATCGGTAGGCAACTGCACCGTGCAGCACGATGTACGCCGCGTTCAGCAGCGTCTCGGGATTGTTGACCGCGGTCGGTTCACCGAAAAGGCCGTGTGTCGTGGGAAACGGCGGCTTGTTGCGAGGCTCACCGCGGAACCCTTCGATGGACTCCATCAGCGCGGTCTCTTCACCGCAGATGTAGGCACCTGCGCCGCGGCGCAACTCGATATCGAACCGTTTGCCTGATCCCATGACGTCATCACCCAGCAGCCCGGCGGTTCGAGCCTGGTCGATCGCGTTGCTGAGGCGGTTGGTGGACAACGGGTACTCACCGCGGATGTAGATCCAGCCGTGCTCCGCGTCGACGGCGAGACCGGCGATGGTCAACCCCTCGATGAGCGCGAACGGATCGTGCTCCATCAGATGCCGATCCTTGAACGTGCCCGGCTCGGACTCGTCAGCATTGGCGATGACGTGCTTCGGGCGACCCGACTCATCAGCCACCCCTTGCCACTTGATGGCGGTGGGGAAGGCTGCGCCGCCACGTCCGGTCAAGCCAGCAGCGCGCACTTCGTCGATGACCGCTTGGCCACCGAGTTCAATGGCCTTGGCCAGCGCCTCGTATCCCCCGTGCTCTCGGTAGGCGGCCAGCGATGTCGGGTCGACGACGCCGACACGTGCGAGTAAGCGGAGTCCTTCGGTGCCGAACTGTGGTGGAAGAAACGACCCGGGCGCAGCGATCTGGTCGGCATCTGCCGGCACGGAATCGGGAACTCCGCGGCCCTGGACGAACTGCGCTGGCGCTCGCTCGCACTGCCCGAGGCACGGGCCGCGGTGCACGCGTTTCCCCTCGGCTTCGAGACGTTGCGCGAAACCCTCGGCATCAGCGATGTGGCACGACGTATCCATGCACACGTGCACGGTCGACTCGGCGTGTCCCGGGTCGTCAGTGCGGAAGAGCTCGTAGAAGGTGGCGACGCCGTAGGCCTCAGCCGGCGGGACCTGCAGCACATCGCACAGATAATTCAACCCACCTGGACTGATCCACCCGATCTCCGCCTGGAGCGCATGGAGTCCTGGCAGCAGCAGGTGACGCCGATTGTTTTTACGCGCCATGCCACCGCGCACGAGGCGTTCGGTTTCATGAATGACGGCCCGTGCGTCCGTGCCGAGCGCCGCGTCGACGGCCGCCCGTTCGGCGTCGGTCGAGGTATCGACCGTGAGATGCAGATCGGCCATGTGCGTGTCGCCCCTAGCCCGGCAACTCGGCAGGCGAGACGACCTGCGAGTCCAAACGGAGCTTGTCGATGCGAATCGATGCGGCTTTGAACTCTGACGTGCCGGACCGCTTGTCCCAGGCGTCGTTGGTCAGCTTGTTGATGTCGACCAGCGCAGGGAAGTGGTACGTGGTGAAGGTCAACCCCTCCGGGATGTCTGGCTGGAACCGCACGGACATCTCGACGGTGCCACGCGGCGAACTGACCTGCACCCGTTCGCCATCGACGATGCCGAGCGATCGGCCGTCGGACGGATTGATGTCGAGCTCATCGCCATAGCGAATGGGCGAATCGAAGCCGTTGCTCTGCACACCGGTGTTGTACGAGTCCAGTGACCGACCTGTGGTGAGTCGAAGCGGGAACTCGGTGGTGAGCTGCTCGTTGGGACCCTCGTGCTCGACGATCGAGAACGGCGCGGGACCACGACCACCGAGATCGGCCTCCCAGAGCCAGCCGTGCAGGAATGGACTACCCGGATGATCGAGGCTCGGGCACGGCCACTGCAGGCCACCTTCATCCTCGAGGCGCTCATACGACATGCCGGTGTGCATCGGCGACAGCGAGCGCAACTCGTCCCACAGTGCCTCGGGCTCGAGAGCACAGCCGTGCTCGGTCAGGTCGACACCCATCCGCTCGGCGAGTGCGCCCAGGATGTCGATGTCATGGCGGGCCTCGCCGGGCGGAGTGACGGCCGGTCGGGTCCGCTGCACCCGACGTTCACTGGACGTGACGGTGCCGTCCGACTCTGCCCAGGCCACCGACGCGGGAAACACGACATCGGCCAGCTCGGCAGTGCGCGTCATGAAAATGTCCTGAACGACAAGACAATCAAGACCAGCCAGCAGCCTGCGGGCGTGGTCGACGTCTGCCTCAGAATCAGCCGGGTTCTCACCGATGACGAATGCCGCGGTGAGGTCACCGCGGCCCATTGCTTCGAACATGAGGGTGAGGTGGATGCCGTCCTCGGGGTTCAACTCGGCGTCATAGACGGCCTCGAACTTCGCCCGGTGTTCGTCGTTCGTGATGTCCTGGAACCCGGGAAACTTGTTGGGCAACGAGCCCATATCGCCGCCGCCCTGCACGTTGTTCTGGCCGCGCAGCGGAACGAGCCCGCTCCCCCAGGTCCCGACGTGGCCGGTCAGCAGCGCAAGGTTGCAGAGCGAGAGCACATTGTCAACCGCATTGTGATGCTCGGTGATCCCGAGGGTCCACAGGATCTGCGCCTTGTCGGCCGTGGCGTAGGCGTGCGCCATCTCCTTGATTGCCTCGGCGGGGACACCGGTGATCTCGGCAGCGACCTCAAGCGTGTACGGCTCGACAGCGTCGCGATAGGCCTCAAAGCCCTCAGTCGAATGGTCGATGAAAGCTTGATTGACGAGCCCGGCGTGGATGATCTCCCGGGCCACCGCATTGGCCATGGCGATGTCGGTACCGACGTCGAGTCCAAGCCAGACATCGGCAAATTTCGACGACGAGGTGCGTCGCGGATCAACGGCGTACATCGCTGCGCCGTTGCGGAGCCCCTGCATCAGGTGATGGAAGAAGATTGGGTGCGCTTCTCGGGCGTTGCTCCCCCAGAGCAGTACGACGTCGACTTCTTCAATCTCCTTGTACGAGACGGTGCCGCCTCCGGCCCCGAATACTGTCGCCAGACCGACGACCGAGGGAGCGTGTCAAGTCCGGTTGCAGGAGTCAATGTTGTTCGACCCCATCACCACCCGCGTCCACTTCTGGGCGAGATAGTTGACTTCGTTGGTGGCCTTTGAGCACGAAAACATGCCGAATGCGTTGAGATTGCCATGCTCGATCGCATCGCGTGCCCGGCCGAAACCAGCAGCTGCTCGATCGAGTGCTTCGTCCCAGCTTGCTGGCCGCAGTTCACCACCGTCACGCACGTACGGCGTGGTCAAACGAGGGAGCCCGAGGCCGTCCTTGGGGTCTGCTGTCATCTGCTGCTGTCCCCGACGAAGCTTCACGCGCCGCATGTTAGGTCGCCGCGATGGGTTCATTCCACCGTTCCAGCCCGATTTTGTCCTGCATCGTGAAACCGGTCCACATCGCAGAACGCCGACACGACGAGGAACCGGCAGAAGACCACGCTCCAAGTACCGCTGCGACGGGAGGAAATGTACGAAACATCCGGTGAAGACGCCGATCGCGCGCCGCGTCGTTCGCTATCATCTGCAGTCGTGGAGGAGACCGGATTCGATATGCCATTGCGGCCCGACGAGCCCGCGTGGAAGTCCAAGCCCGTCGCCCAGCGCCGACGTGAATTCGCACTCGGTGTCGCGAGCGTCGCCGTGCTCGGCGCAGCCACCGTTGGAGCACTGGTCGCAGGCAGCGGCCCAAGCACCACTGCACTCGCCACCAATGCCATCGAGTCGGCCCCAGCGCCAAGCACCACCGCAGCAGTCGAGGTTGAGTCGACCGGTACCGTCGAAGAGAGCATCGACGTCAACGGAGAACCCGAACGAGCCGACGGCGGCTGCACCATCGGGGCACTGTCGTTGCGTCTCGGCGCGGCCGGTGAAGGCGTCGAGTGCCTCCAGGATGCCTTGCGCGTCGAAGGCCACTTCAACGGAACGATCGATGGCAACTTCGAAGACGCAACCTTGCGCGCCGCGATGGATTTTCAGACGACACAGGATCTCTTCGTTGACGGCGTCGTCGGTCGTGAGACCGCCCTCGCACTCGCAATCTGGCCCGACGAAGAATCGCTCGTCACCCGGACTCCCCCGCCTGCCTCGGGTGCCAAAGACCTCTGGGGCGTTGAGCTCTCACCTGTTGCATCGGCCGGCGACGACGCTCCGCCACTGCCCGATAACTCAGGGTCAGGTCGACGCGTGGTCTACGACCGTGCTGGCCAACGCGTCTGGGCAGTCCGCGATGACGGTGTGATCATTCGGTCATGGTTGGTTTCGGGTTCGACCTATAGCAACGAGCTCCCTGGCAGCCACGAGGTCTACAGCCGTTCAGACATGTCGACTGCCTGGAACGGCAAAGCCTGGCTTCCGCAGATGATTCGCTGGCTCAAGACCGAGCGCGGCGCGATCGGCTTTCATGCGATCCCGCTCCACGTCGAAGACAACTCGCCCTATCAGGGCAGCGACGAACTCGGCACACGGCTGTCCGGCGGTTGCCAGCGACAGCACAATCTCGACGCAGCATTCATGTGGGAGTTCGCCACACTCGGCACTCCCGTCATCGTGACCTGAGCACCGAATCGGCGACCTGCGCTCTGCCTGTCGGAGTCTGCAGGCTCAGCCCTCGGGGAAGAGGATGTCGACTCGCGGCCCCCAGACCGACTTGGCGCCCTCGTGGCCGGTTCGAATCATCCAGACCGTTGCGAGCACGCCCATCACCGCGACCAGCCCCCCGAGCACCTGCCGGGCCCGTGTGTTCGTGGCAATGGATGCCACAGCTCCGGTGCGCAGACCTTCCACACGCTCGACCGCGGTGAGCCCCGCAAGGAGGAAAAACCAGACCAAGGTCATCACGAAGGTCGTCTCGGCAAGGCTCTCATGCAGCTCGATGTCGACTGCACCCTCACCGTTGGCTCGGTCGTACGCCTCGATGAGTGCTTCACCCGACTCCTTGGCGCCGAACAGCAACACGACCGTGACGCCGACGAGGGCGAGTGGCCACCAGCCTGCTGCCGAACGCCACGTCGGCTTCGCCACGAGTGCGACCATCAGAATCGCCGCGATCGGGAGCAGCACGATCGGCGCATGAACGAGCAGCGGGTGCGCGGGGAGGTCGAAGAGCGTGTCGAACATTCGTGCATCGTAGAACAGCCCTCCCTGCCGAGCGATGAGCCAGACGGAGTGCTGAAATCAGACACCGCTCCAACCCTGACGAGACGCCCACACCGAGTGAGCTGTGCTCTTGGAGTGTCAGCGGCGTGCCATCGCCACGACGGCTTCGAGATCGTCGGCCGGCGACACGGTGACGATGTATCGGTCGACACCGGCATCCACGAGGTCGTCGGGCACGACCCCCAGCGGAGCGCCGGGCGCGCGCATGTCGAGCACACTGACCTCGAATCCGGCCGGCAACTCCGCTGCATGCAACCGCTCGAGTTGTTCGTGCAGCCTGCTGGTCCGCCTGATGTTGACGCCGTCGGCCAGGTCGATCGCCACCTCGATCGTGGACCAGGCTGATGCACCCACGGTGAGCCGCGGCATGACCGACCCGTCCACGACAGCCGACAGGCCAGTGAAACCCACCGATGTCGACGGGTTGGAGGGCACGTTTGCCCAGATGTCGTTGAGGGAGCCGATGGACTCGCGCAGCAGCCGCACTCGCTCGTCGGTTGATTGCAGTGGTTTTTCGAGCATGTCGTGTTCGGAGGCGAACCTCGATCCCGGTGCTGCACCCGATCCGATGCCGAGCCGAACTCGGCCGGGCGCCAGCGACTGCACGGAGTTGATGGCGCTCGCGAGTTGCGCCGGATGCCGATTGGTGACGTTGGCGACAAGGACGCCGATGTCGACACGCTCGGTCACCACACCAATGGCACCGAGACATACGAAGGGGTCGCGCGACCACGGGGCCCCGACCATCTCGCCACTGAAGTGATCATTGACCCACACCGCGCCGACACCCGTTGCGTCCGCGGCTCGCGCGATCGCGACGAGATCGCTGAGCTCGGCCCCGAAGGGGTTGAGGACGAAATCTGTGTCCATCGCCCCGACAGTAGGTTGCACGGTGATGACGATCACACTCGACTCACCGATCGACGTCCCTGGCTATCTGGAATGGCTCGGCTACGGAGGCGTGCCGAGGCTCGACCTGGCGACGTTGACTGAGTTGCAGCAGCTGCACATGACTGCTGTGCCGTTCGAGAACCTCGACATTGCCCTCGGTGATGGTGTCGCCCTCGACGCCACCACATCTGTCGACAAGATCGTCGAAGGCGGACGGGGCGGGTGGTGCTTCGAAGTGAACGGCGCATTCGCTGCGCTGCTCGAAGCGCTGGGGTTTCGGGTCACGCTCTTGGGCGCCGCAGTCCTCCTCAGCGGACCAAGTCGTGTGATCGATCACGTGGCGCTCGAGGTACAGGTTGACCAGCCCTATCTCGTCGACGTCGGGTTTGGTGAGTCATTCACTCGCCCCTTGGCACTGAACCGCAGCGGACGCCAGGACGGCGGGAACGCCGCATACGAGTTCATCGCCAGCCCGGAGGGCACCACGCTGGCGCGGCTGGACGAAAGCGGCGCCGATGCCGTGCCGGTGGCGCACTATCGGTTCAAACGCGTCGCGCACTCCCTCAAGGATTTTGCCGCCGTGTCGGCATCGATGCAGATCGACCCCGACAAGAACTGGCACAAGCGGCCGTTCGCCACTCGGCTCCTCGACCGCGGTCCGGATCGTGTGACGCTCACCTCCGATCGGCTCAAGATCATCCGAGACGGGAAGACCACCGAGCAGCCGATCACCATCGACGAGTGGTCCACCACGCTGTACGACTGGTTCGGCATTCGCCTCGACGCCTCAGCCGAAGCAGCCCTCAGCCGGCAAGCCAGATCAGCACAGCCTTGACGCGGCGGCGGACATCGTTCTCCTCGTCAAGATCTGAACTGGTTCTGGCGCACCTTTCGTGTTCCCCAGCGCATCCCAGCTCGGCAGCTACGGTGACGCCATGGCCGATCTTCCGCCCCCTCCGTCCGGCACCACCCCGCCTCCACCCGACAGGGCTGCATCAATGCAGCCTGCGGGCGGGATGGCCAATGGGCCGCTCGGCAAGCCTCGGTCGTCAGGCCTGGTCATCTTGCTCACGATCGTCACGTTTGGCATTTGGACGATCGTGTGGTCGTACCAGAACGGCGAAGAACTGAAGCAGCGCACCGGGCAGGGACTCGGCGGCGTCGCCTACCTGTTCATCACGCTGTTGATTTCGCCGGTCACCATGTTCCTCATGGCCGGAGAAGTTGAGCAGCTCTATCGGACTGCGGGCAAGGAGCCGCCGATCACCACCATCTGGGGCCTGTGGTTCATGCTTCCAATTATCGGCAACTTCATTTGGTACTTCCGCATCCAGGGGGCGCTCAACGCCTACTGGACCAGCAACGGGTCCATCCAAAAAGCGGGCCTGTAAACAGCCCGAACTGATCTGGCGGAGGCCGCCGCAGTCACCGGTGCAGGGCCCCGCAACGCCGTCCGACCGGGCGCATCGTCGCCGTGGCCACGCCCACTGACGTCACCGACCAGGGGTCGGTCATGCTGCTCAGCTCCGCGGCAGGCGGTAAGCGTCGAGTGTTGGCTTGAGTGGACGGGCGTACCAGAGCGGACGACGTAGGCCACTGTCGTTGGTCGTCCCAGCTGGACGGGTCTTGGTCATCCAGTCGAGGTAAGCCTCACGCGACTTCGCGGTGTCGACCACGACGTCGCCGTACTCGTCGCCGGCTTCTGCCGGGGTGACGTGCACCCGCTGGTGCCAGCACTGCATTCCTGAGATCGGGTCGGGCTGCACACAGAACGTTGCGTTCTGATGCACACCCGTGTCGTGCCACCAGATGCGTCCGGTGTCGGGGTCGGAGGACTCGTAACTCGTCATATTCTTCTTGTCGGCGCCCTCCCGCTTGAGCGTCCAGGTCGTGCCCTGCTGGTCGATCGTCGCTTTGCCGGCTGCCCAGTTGCGACCCTCGGTCTCGTCGAGGCGCCAACGGCCCATGTGGTGCGAGGCCGCAACGACACCGGGGCGGATGCCCTCGGTCCGCCACGCCTGAATTACGAAGTGCCCAATGCGGGTGGAGATGCGGACCAGGCCGCTCTCTTCGATGTGCAGCTTCTCGGCATCTTCGGGGTGAATCCACAGCGGGTGGCGGTGACTGATCTCGTTCAGCCACTTCGAGTTCGCGGAACGAGTGTGAATGAGTGTCGGAATGCGGAACGTCGGCAGCAAGATGCGCTCGGTTCCCGCCAAGTCCAGGTTCTCCCAATGCACATGGCTCGGAATCCACTTCGGCGTCGAATATTCGGGCCAGCCCCACTCTTTCAACGTCGTCGAGAACAGCTCGAGCTTCTTCGACGGCGTCGGGAAGCCCTCCTTGATCTCGCCGTCGACTTCGACAGCGGGTGAACCGTCGCCGAGCTTCGCGAGTTCGGTGATGGCGAAGCTCTCTTCGGAGCCATCAAAGGTGCCGATCGTGCCCGGCTTGCGGAACACACCGTGCTCGTCCTTCGTGCAGTCGGCAACGGCCTCGGCACTGACCAGTTTCTCGTACGGGACGTACGGATCCGTCGGCACCGCAAAGCTGCCGCGATCACGCATGTACTCGAGCGGAACCTGTCCAGCGGCCTCGGCAGCTTCGGCGAGGCCGGGGACTTCTTCGGCGAAGATGTAGCCGTAGTACTCGTCGACGCTGATCGGGTTGCCCGGTCGTTCGTCGGACTCGAACCATTGGCGGATACCCATCGAGCCATCGGGGTCGATCTTCCAGCTCAGGTCGATCCAGAACTCGTTCTCTTCCCAGACTTCGCCCGGGTTGAACTCGTGACTCCGCGCGTCCGGGCTGACCGGCTTGCCGGTCTTGATCTCTTCGTACCGTCGGAACACCGACTGGCGGAAACCGATCCAGCGCCCGGCGTGAGTCTCGTACGACGACACGTCGTGACGCTCCGCTCCGACGCCCATCGGGAGCACGTAGTCAGCGAACCAAGATGTCTCGGACCATGTCGGCGTGAGCGCGACGTGGCAGTTGACCTTTTCGGGGTCCTTCAGCGCCTCGAGCCAGGTGAAGCCGTCGGGGTTGGTCCAGATCGGGTTGTAGACACGAGAGAAGTAGGTGTCGAGCTTGCCGCGGCCTTCGTTGAGGAAGTGCGGGAGCAGGATCGACATCTCGTGATAGCTCAGCGGGAATTCCTGCGGCCAGCTCAGCTCGTTCCAGCGCGGCAGGGGTGGCGCGCCCTTGGGCTGGTGCGCTGCAAACTTGTTCCAGCCGTTGCCGGATGTGCCGCCCTCGGTGCCGACGGAACCGGTCAGCACGTTGAGGAAAAAGAGGCAGCGAGCGACTTGCCAGCCGCCCTCGTTGCCGGCGCCGGCGGCACGCCAGTTGTGGCTGGCGAACTTGGTCGGGTGCTTGCCGATGATCGCGGCGATCTCGCGGATCTGGTCGGCGGACACCCCGGTGATGTACTCGGCCCGTTCGGGCGTGTACTCGCTGTAGTGATCCTTCAACGCTGCTTCGACCGAGTCGAAGGTCTGGGGCATGTCGGGGTACAGCTCGGCGAGGAAGGTCTCCCAGTTCACCCAGCGACGCACGAAGTCGCGTTGCCAGTTCCCACTCTCGAGCAGCAGGTGCGCGATCGACAGACAGAGGAACGCCTCGGTGCCCGGCCACGTGGGCAGCCAGTGATCGGCCTTTGATCCGGTGTTACTGAGCCGCGGGTCGACACAGATGACGGTCGCGCCGTTGCCCTGAGCTTCGATGATTCGCTGCGCGTGCGGGTTGAAGTAGTGGCCTGCTTCGAGATGCGACGAGATGAGGAAGATGACCTCGGCGTTGGCGAAGTCGCTCGACGGGCGATCGTGACCCATCCAGCTCTGGTATCCAATGCGTGCGTTCGACGAGCAGATATTGGTGTGGCTGTTGTGTCCGTCGGTGCCCCACGCCTTCAGCACGCGGTCGGCATAGCCGTCTTCGCCCGGCCGGCCGACGTGGTACATCACCTCGTTGTGGCGGTCTTCTTCGAAGGCAGTACGGATGCGTCCACCGATCTCAGTCAGCGCCTGATCCCAGCTGATGCGCTCCCACTCTCCGCTGCCGCGTTCACCGGTCTGCTTGAGCGGGAACATGATCCGCTCGTTGTCATAGATCTGGTTGATCGTGGCCGGGCCCTTGGCACAGTTGCGGCCGCGGCTCGCCGGGTGCTCGGGGTTGCCTTCGATCTTGGCAATCTCGCCGGTCTCGTTGTCGAAGTACGCGAGCAGCCCACATGCCGCTTCGCAGTTGAAGCAGGTCGTCGGGACGAGGGTGTAGTTACGTTCGACCTTGTCCGGCCACGCCTTCGCGTCAAGCTCGGTCCAATCGTGCCACTTGTCGTGCGGCGGGTACTTCTGCAGATCAGTCATGTGGGTTCTCCAAAGTCACAATTGGGGCCAGACACCGTTGGTGACTTTCAGCTGAGTGGGACGGATTGGCCAGCGCGAACGAAGGCTGTTTCGGACAGGAACATGCCGATGAGAGCGAGCACGCCGGCGAACGCGGCGATGCCGGTGTTGGTCGAGCTCGCGTCACCGTTGGTGAGCACGATGATCATCGCAGTGGCGGGCAGCAGCACACCGAGGATGATGCCGAGTTGGAACCATTCCTTTTGAGCGCCCTTGGTCATGTCGTGGATGGCCATCTCGACGTGGCGACTCCCGTGGCTCTGCAACTCGACCCAGCTGAGGAACGCAATCGCGAGGACGCCTCCGAGGAGGGCCCACCAGACCGCACGGTGCGAAGGTATGTCCATGAAGACGTCGAGAATTGCGTAGGCCGAGGCACCCGCGATGACGGCTCGGGCCAGCAGCATCGGGAGGAGCAGCGGAGTCTGCCAAAGGTCGCGGCCCTCGCACTGCCCGAACAGGAAGGCGGTGTACCCGGCGGTGGCGGCGCCGAGGATGGCCGTCGGGATCGCGACGATCTTGAGCGCGTCGCCGGCGTCGGCAGCTCCGAGGAGGAACCACACGGCAGATAGTGCAGCGAACGCGCTGAGCACGTAGGCGCCCTTGACGAGCCATGAGTCGAAGTTGGACTTGGTCAGCAGGTAGTAGAAGCGCTTCGGCTGCTTGAGATCGCCAACGAGCAACCCGCCGGTGAGCGCGAGCATGATGCCCGCAACGATGGGCGGTACGACGCCGACGGCGGCTTGCTCGTCAGCATGACCGAGCACGATCATCAGCGCGGCCATCATCATGATGCCGCCGGCAATGGCCTTGGTGACCAGGTAGCCGGACACCATTCTGTCCCACGTGGTCTTGTGGGCTGTGGTGTACGCCGTGCGGGCGACGATTCCGGGGTCGCCGTGACCGTGGCTGTCGAGTTCAGGTGTGAGCCGGTGGTTGGCGGTGGTATCGGCCCAGATCATGCCGTCGGGTTTGATCTTGGTGCGGGTCGGGTCGAGCGATGCTTGATCAGCGCCCTTGTAATAGACCTTCGGCTCGGTGTTCTGCTCGGGTGAGCGGACTGCGACGTCAAGGCGGCCAATCAGCTTGGTGTTCGCATTGTCCGGGTCGTCGAAGTCGACAACCTTGATCGCCTCGGTCGGGCAGACCACGACACACGACGGCTCGAGGTTCATCTCGACGCGGTGGTTGCAGAAGTTGCACTTCTGCGCGGTGTTCGTTTCCGGGTTGATGAACAGCGCGTCGTAGGGGCAGGCGTTCATGCACGACTTGCAGCCGATGCAGTTGTCGTCTTGGAAGTCGACAACGCCATTGTCGGCACGGAACAGTGCGTTCGTCGGGCAGATCGTCATGCACGGCGCGTCTTCGCACTGATTGCACCGCATCACCGAGAAGTGTCGACTCGCGTCGGGAAATTTGCCGGTCTCGATGTACTTCACCCAGGTCCGGTTGACGCCGAGCGGCACATCGTGTTCGCTCTTGCACGCAATCGTGCAGGCGTGGCAGCCGATACAGGAATCACTGTCGAGCAAGAACCCCAGTCGGGTCATCGCTCCCCCATTCGTTGTGGTGAGTTGATCATCGAGTTGTGCCGTCAAGCGACGGCCTCACTCCATTGTGCCGCGTCAGCACCAACCGCCGATAGACCGACTCAGCCTGTGGGGTCAAAGGTCTGATCTATGACTGCTCATAGACTGAACATGTGCCATTGCCACTTGATTTTCCGGACCTTGCCGCGCTTGACCTGTTTCGTTCCGTGGTCGACCTGGGGAGCGTCTCCAGGGCGGCCGAGGCGCACGGGGTGGCACAACCGTCCGCGTCGAGCCGGATCCGCACGCTCGAACGCCAGCTCGGGTTGCGTCTACTCGAACGGTCGCCGACCGGCTCGCGTCCCACGCCCGACGGACAACTCGTCGCGGACTGGACTGTCGACCTCCTGCGCCGGGCCGACGATCTCGCGGCGAGCGTCGCTTCGTTGAAAGCCGAGCAGAGCGGCCTCCTGCGCATTGCAGCGAGCTACACGATCGCCGAGTACCTCCTTCCGCCATGGCTCGAAACGTTTCTCGCTGACCGCCCGACCGACTCCGTGACGCTCGAGGTGACCAACAGCCGAGCCGTGCTGGACCGACTCGCGTCGGGTGCCGTCGACCTCGGGTTCGTCGAGTCGCAGAACGTGCCAGCAACCCTCGATCAGCAAGCCGTTGCGCACGACGAGTTGGTCCCGGTCGTGTCAGCCCGCCATCCGTGGGCCACCCGCGCATCGGTCGACTTGGCCGAACTCGCTACGACTCCGCTGGTTCTGCGCGAACGCGGTTCAGGTACCCGAGCGGCACTCGAAGCACTGCTTGCCGCGCACGGCCATGACCCGCCTCCGTCGGCACTCGATCTCGGCTCGATCTCGGCGGTCCGTATTGCGGTCGTCAACGGTTCGTCGCCAACGGTGATCAGTCGCCTCGCCGTCGCCGATGACCTCACCAACGGACGGCTGGCTGAACTCAACGTGCCCGGCTTCAGCATCGAGCGCACGCTCCGCGCTGTCTGGCCCCGACGGACCGAACTGTCACGCCTCGCGTCCGCGCTCCTGGCCACGCTGCCGATGGACGATGTGACCGCGCCATCGACCTGACACACCGCGCCTCACCCTGACCCCGGCCAACTGTGCATCGCCCGAGAGCGAACCAGCGCATGCAGCGCCGCCGGAGTCCGTCACTCGTGTGGCGTGAGTCGGCGAGCGCATTCGACAATGACGTCCGCCGCCCGCGCGGCATCATCGAGGGTGGTCTTCCATGACGAGACGCTCACTCGCATTGCTGTCTCGCCACGCCACTGAGTCGCCCCACACCAAATGCGACCGTCGCGTTGAATCTCAGCAATCAGCGCTTCGGTGGTCGCTGCCGAGCCATACCGCAACAGCACCTGGTTGATCACCACGTCGTTGAGTACGTCAAAGTCGGCGCCCCTCAGCTGTTCGGCGATCAGCTGCGCCCCGTCGGACGCGCGCTGGACCAGTTCAGCGACGCCGCTGCGGCCCAGGGTGCGCAGCACCGCCCACACCTCGACTTGACGCGCCCGCTGCGACGACTGCGGCGTGTGGTGCATCGCCTCGAATCCACGCTCGGGCGGCAGATAGCCGGCAACGGACGAGAACGTCCGCCTGAGCGCACCTTCGCGGGCGACGATCGCGATGCCACAGTCGTACGTGACGTTGAGCCATTTGTGTCCGTCTGTCGCCCATGAATCGGCGCGATGGAGACCGGCCACCAGATGTGTTCGACTCGGATCGGCGAGTGCCCACAGACCGAACGCGCCGTCGACGTGGAGCCAGCCATTGTCGGTGGTCGCCGCGAGCCAGTCGGCGATCTCGTCAAACGGATCGAAGGCCCCGGTGTTGACCTCTCCTGCTTGGGCGCAGACGAGAACCGGCCCAGACAGATGCGTCGGCAACTCGGTGTGGTCGATCCGACCCTGGTCGTCGGTGAGCACCTTCACCACTCGATCGCTTCCGAGACCGATGAGACCGAGCGACTTGCGCACCGTGCTGTGAGTGTTCTCTCCGACCACCACGGTGATTGGTGGAGCACCAAACAGACCATCGCTCTTCGCGTCCCACCCTGCCCGTTCGAGCAGTTCGTCGCGTGCTGCCGCCATGCACGACGCGTTGGCAACCGTGGCGCCGGTGACGAATCCGACGTCTGCGTGGCCAGGCAACCGGAGGACATCGAGCAACCAGCCTCGAGCGACGTCGTGCAGCTTCGCCGCTGCCGGGGACATCACGGGCAGCGCGGCGTTCTGATCCCATGCATTGACCAGGAATGCGGCGCCCAGAGCGACGGGGAACGTGGCGCCGTTGACAAAGCCGTAGTAGTTCGGTCCGGTCGACACCATCGTCGCTGGGTCGGCCACTTCGCTCAGCAGTCGAAGTGCGTCGGATGGATCCGTCGGCCCGTCGGGGAGCGGCTCGTCGAACGCATCGAGTCCGGCCAGCGCTGCAGCGTCGGGCGTCGCCGGCCGACCGTCTGTACCCGCCACGTACTCAACCGCCAGACGGGCGGCCTCGTGCAGCAACTCGATGTCGTTCATCGCGCCATTCTCACTCGACGGCATGGGGTCGCGCTGTATTGACTTACGTGACGTTCAGTTCCAGTGTTCCCAGGTAGCCAAAATCCACCCGGAATTCGTCACCAGATCGGCAATCGATCGGCCGGGTGAAGGACCCCGCCAGAATCGTCTCGCCCGCGACCAGTGGAATACCGATGTGCTGGAGGCGATTGGCCAGCCACACGATGCCCATTGCCGGGTCATCGAGCACACCTGCGCCGAGGCCCGTTTCCTCCACCGCACCATTGCGGTAGGCAATTGCGCCAGCCCATCGCAAGTCGCCATTGCGCGCTTCGTCCACCGACACATGCTCGTCGCCGACGACGATGCCTGAGTTCGCCGCGTTGTCGGAGATCGTGTCGAGAACGGTCCGAGTGCGGCCGTCGTCAGGGTGCACCCGGTGCGACCGCGCATCGATCAACTCGAGCGCCGGTACGACATGACTGGTTGCCGCGTAGACGTCGTCGACGGTGAGCTCGCGACCGAACTCGTGCGGTACGAGGTCGCGAGCGAGGACGAAGGCAAACTCGACTTCAATCTTGGGGTCGAGGTGATCGGCAGCGGCGATCGAGCCGCCACTCGGAATGAACATGTCGTCGAGCAACGCACCGAAGTCGGGCTCGTCGATCTTCATGGCCATCTGCATCGCGCGGCTCGTGAGGCCGATCTTGTGCCCTTTGATCGTTGCCCCGTTGGCAACCTGCAAGTCGATCCAGGCTGCTTGGATCGCATAGGCGTCCTCCAACGTGATGTCTGGGAAGCGACGCGTCACCGGGTCGCACGCCACCGCACTGATCCGCGCCTGCTCGTGCTCAGCGGCGAGCAGGGCGATGTGTTCCACCGAGAGGGTCAGGCTCATGAGATGTGTCCCAGCTTCGGAATGGCATGTGAGTCATAGGCAATGGAGATGTTCTTTGTCTCCATGTAGAACTCGAAGCTGTATTCGGGACCACCGTCGCGCCCGATACCACTGGCCTTGGACCCTCCGAACGGCGTTGGTAAGTGCCGGACATTTTGGCTGTTCACCCAAATCATTCCGGCCTCCAGATCGCGCGCGACACGCTGGGCCCGCCCGGTGTCGCCGGTCCAGAGATAGCCGGCAAGGCCGTACTCGATGTCGTTCGCCAGCCGCACAGCTTCGGTCTCGTCGCTGAACGGAATGACCGTCAGCACCGGGCCAAAGATCTCCTCCTGCGCTATGTCCATGTCATTGCGCGCCCCGGTGAACAGCATGGGATCGACGTAGTACGAGTCCGGATCCGACGATGCGCCACCGCCGACGATCACCGAGGCACCCGCTGCCTCCGCCTTCGCTCGGTAGCTCCGGACCTTCGCGCAGTGGCGCGGGTGAATCAGCGGACCGATCTCCGTCGATGGGTCGAGGGGGTGTCCGACCTTGAGCGCCTTGACTCGCTCGGTCAGCCCCGCGACGAACTCGTCGTGAACCGATGACTGGATCAGCAGCCGACTCGATGACGTGCATCGCTCGCCGTTCAAGCTGTAGATCATGAAGATCACGGCGTCGAGGGCTCGATCGAGATCGGCGTCGTCGAACACGATGACCGGGTTCTTCCCACCGAGTTCGAAGTGCACTCGCTTGAGCGTCGGCGCACCCTGGGCCTGGATCATCGAGCCCGTCGACGACTCACCGACGAAAGCGATCGCCTTGATCAGCGGGTGCTCGGTCAGGGCCTTGCCTGCCGACTCGCCGAAGCCGTGCACCGTGTTCAAGACGCCGGGCGGCAGTCCGGCTTCGAGGGCGATCTCCGACAGCATCGCCGCCGTGTAGGGGCTCCATTCGGCGGGCTTGTGGACGACGGTGCAGCCAGCTGCGAGAGCGGGAGCGATCTTCCAGGTCGACAACATGAAGGGTGTGTTCCACGGCGTGATCACGCCAACGGGTCCGAGCGCACGGCGGCTGGAGAAGTTGACATGGTGCTCGTCTGGCATGGAGCGTCCGTTGTTGGCGTCCGGCGCATGGTCAGCGAAGAATCGGAAATTCTCTGCGCCTCGAATCGCGGCGGCGCTCATGAACCGAATCGTCTGCCCCGTGTCGACACACTCGGCCGCGGCGATGTCGTCGGCGCGCGACTCGATCAGATCGGCAACCCTGTGCAGGATCTTCTTCCGTTCCTTGCCAGAGCGACCGGACCAATCGGCGAACGCCTCGTGGGCTGCGTTGGCGGCCGCGTCGATGTCGGCCGCATCGCCTGACGCGACCGAGCCGAGCAGGGTTGCGTCGACGGGTGAGTTGTTCTCGAACGTCTCCCCGCTGGCGCTTGCGGCCGGCCGACCGTCAATGAAGTGCAGCAACGGGGCATCGGCAAACGGCCTGATGCTTGCCGCGGCCAGTGCCCGGTAGTCGTCAAACGTCTTGTCAGCCGCCATGTTCTTCTCCTTCGTGTCCGGTGTTGCGCTCGGCGATGACCGAGCGCAGATTGTTCTTGTTGATCCGGAAGGTCGGGTCGATCTCCTGGTATTCGACGCTGAGCATCAACGTGTCTTGTGCCTCGCCGAGCGCGTCGCTCAGTGCCGCCATCAGTGCTGCGATGAGGCGCTGCTTGTCGGCTTCGACGCGGCCGGCGCCCAGCCGCGCCGTCACGGCGATGAACCCGTTCTTCGGGTGCTGATCGCCGACCGCATAGATGTCGCGCTGGGCGGCTCGAGTGCGCAGCGCATCGAGGGGGGCAATACCGGTGGCCAGCGCCGCCTGGTGCAGCACTGCGACCAATCCGGCGATGTCAGCCACGTCGCTGACGTTGGCCGAGTGCTCAAGAATTAAATGAGGCATTGCAAAGTATTATGTAACATGTTAAGTATTAATGCAACATGAAGTTGCTGAGCTACTCCCACCCATCGATGCGCAACGGAAGCCCGAGCTTCGGAGCCGTCAATGACACCGCTTCGCCGACCGCGTCGATCGTTGATCTGTCGACGCGTATGCCCGGCGTGCGCAATCTGTCGGACTTGATCGCACAGCAACGGATCGGCGAAGCACGCTCGATCGTCGAGACCGCCAGCCCCGACCCGACGGTCGACGTCGCACTCTCCGCTGTCACGTACGAGCGCACGCTTCCGTCCCCTGGCAAGATCTTCTGCATCGGCGTCAACTACGGCGGACGCAACGCCGAATACAAGGACGGCCAGGACGCACCGACCAAGCCGAGCGTGTTCGTCCGGTTTCCCAGTTCATTCACCGGTCACGAGCAGTCGCTCATCCGCCCGCCCGAAAGCCCGCAGCTCGACTACGAGGGTGAAATCGTCGCCGTCATCGGCACCGGCGGCCGCCGCATCGCGCGTGCAGATGCCCGCCACCACATCGCTGGGCTCACCCTCGGCAACGAAGGCACGATTCGTGACTGGGTCCGCCACGCCAAGTTCAACGTCACCCAGGGCAAGAACTGGGACTCGTCTGGCTCGATCGGTCCGTGGATGACGACGCTCGACGAGATCGGCGAGTTCGAGAACCTGCACCTGACCACGCACGTGAACGGCGAACTCCGCCAAGACGACACGCCGGCGACGATGGCGTATCCGATCGAGTTCCAGATCGAGTATCTGTCTACCTTTTGCACGCTCGAGCCCGGCGACATCATCTTCACCGGCACCCCGACCGGCGCGGGTGCCCGATTTGATCCGCCCCGCTTTCTCGAACCAGGCGATGTGGTCGAAGTCTCCGTGCCAGAACTCGGCACCCTGCGCAACGGCATTGCTGACGAGGTGATCTCGTGAGCACCGGCACCGCCACTGCCCGCCGGGCACACGGCGCTGCGCCGATCCGTGAATTCGAGCAGTCATTGCCGATGGCCCTGATGCGCGCCCGCGAAGCAGTGATGCGCCATTTCCGCCCGATCCTCGCCGACCACGACGTCACCGAACAGCAGTGGCGAGTGCTGCGTGCCCTGAACGACGCGACCGAGCCCATCTCGGTGGGTGAGCTGGCCGAACGCACCTTTCTCCTCGGCCCCAGCCTGTCGCGCATGCTCGCCTCACTCGACGAGCGAGGACTCATCGAACGCGCAGCGGGAAACGATGCCCGACGCGCTGAGATCAGCATCAGCACCGACGGGTTGGCGCTCGTTGCCCGGATCGCTCCCTTGAGCGAGGCGGCGTACGAGCAAATCGAACACCAGCTCAAACCGGGTGAAGTCGATCAGCTGGCCGACTTACTCGCTCGACTCTCCACCCCAACCACGCCCTAACGCGGCACCAACCCACACCGACATCCCTTTCCGACATCCCTTTCCGACATCCCTTTCCTGCACCACTGATTGAAAGCGCCACGAGATGAGCGAACACAGCAGTTACCACGAGGCCCCCGACACCCTGGCGACTCCGCCGCCCGGTTGCCCGATGCACGCGAACTGGTCACCCCTCGACGATGACTACCTCGTCGACCCGTACCCCATCGCCAATGCGCTGCGCGACGAGCACCCCGTGTTCTACGCCCCCGACCTCGGCCACGTCGTCGTGACGCGCATGGAAGACATCGACGAGGTGTTCATGAACCCCGATGTCTACGCGTCCACCAACGTCCAGGACCCGATCTACCCCTTGGCCGACGAAGCTGCCGCGGTGCTGGCGACTCCTGACTTCAATCCGGTTGCCGTGATGTCGAACAAGCCCGAACCTGATCACGGCCGGATACGGGTGTACACGCGGCAGGGCTTCTCGAATCGTCGCCTCAAGTCGCTCGAGGGATACATGCGTGACCGCGCCACCGTGCTGCTCGACCAAATGGTTGCCAACGGCTCGCCAGCGGAGTTTGTCAAAGCCCTGGCATTCCCGCTGCCAGCTGAGATCGTGTTCCGCTTCCTCGGATTCCCACCCGAAGACGATGTGATGGTCAAGTCGTGGTGCGCAAACCGACGAGCGTTCTCCTGGGGGATGCCGACCGCTGAAGAGCAGGTCGAGATCGCTGAGGGCATGGTCAGCTACTGGCGTTACTGCCGCGACTTCGTTGCCCAGCGACGCGACGAACGTACCGACGATTTCACCTCCGAACTCCTCGACGCGCACGACGCCGACCCTGACCCGACGAACGGCACCGGCCTGAGCTATCAGGAGGTCGAATCAATCGTCTACGGCTTCTCGTTCGCCGGTCACGACCCCGTCACCGCGCTGCTCTGCAACACCCTGCTCTGCCTGCTCCCCCGCCGCGACCAGTGGGACGCGCTCTGTGCGGATCCATCGCTCGCAGCGGCAGCCGTGGAAGAGACGCTGCGCTACGAGTCGAGCCAGATCTCATGGCGCCGGGTCACGACACAGGACACCACGCTCGGCGGCATCGACCTGCCCGCCGGAACACGGTTGTATCTCAACTTTGCATCGGCGAACCACCAACCCGATCTGTTCGAAAACCCCGAGACGTTCGACATCCATCGCCATCGCCCCAACCGACACATCTCATTCGGCAAAGGGATTCACTTCTGCGTCGGCAATGGCCTCGCACGAATGGAAGCACGCATCGCGCTCGAGTTGCTCTCGCAGCGCCTGCCTTCGCTCCGTCTCGTCGAAGACCAGCAGCTCACCTACTTCCCGAACATCACCTTCCGCGGCCCTGACGCTCTGCATTTGGAGTGGGAAGGTGACCCGGCATGAGTCTCTACGCGGTTCAGAAGTTCCTGTTTGAGATCAACCGGTCCCAGGAGATGCAGGACCGATACAGCGCCGACCGACGGGCCGAAGTCGCAGGGTTCGACCTCACCGATGAGGAAACCGAGGCACTGGTGGCACCCGACATCGGCAAGCTGTTCCACCTCGGCGTCAACGGTCAGATCCTCATGCACTTCGCCGCGTTCCATCAGATCGATTGGCAGGACTATCTCCAGCGCATGCGGGACGGCATTGCCGAGCACGGCCCCGTCCGAGAGGGCGTCTATGCGATGACCACGAGCCTCGACGAGGTGGTCGCACCGGTCCACACCCCTGCTACTCCAGAAGGCAGCCACTGACATGCCCCTCGTCTTTGCCGGCGTGTGCTCACACGCGCCTGGAATCACCGGTCGATCCGACCAGGCCGATCCCGACGTCCGCGATCGCTTCTACGCCGCGTTCGATCAGATGCGCGTCGACCTCGAAGCGTCGAAACCCGACGCCATCGTCGTGATCGCCGCCGAGCACTTCGCCAACTTCTTCATGAACAACATGCCGTCGTTCGCACTGGGCATGGCCGACAGCTACGACGGCCCGATCGAAGATCCAGGTTGGCTCGGCATCGACAAGCACCAGGTACCGGGCAACCGCGACCTGTCGCACCGGTTCATCGAGCAGGTGATGCACACCTCTGACGTCAGCTACGCGGAGGAGTGGAAGTTCGACCACGGGATCATGGTGCCACTGCACTTTCTGACCCCCCGTTACGACACCCCGGTCATCCCGGTCAACATCAACTGCCAGGGCCCGCCGCTGTCGCCGCTGCATCGCTCGTGGACGTTTGGCGAGTCGCTCCGTGCAGCGTGCGACGCGCTGCCCGAACGCATCGCGATTGTCGGCACTGGCGGTATTTCGCACTGGCCGGCCACGCCCGATTCGGGCAAGATCAACGTCGAGTGGGACCTCGACTTCATGGATCGCTGGTGCCGCAACGACCGCGCGGCGCTCCTCGATTATGACGACCTGACGGTCTACGCGGACGCCGGGCAAGGCGGGTTCGAGATCCGCACCTTCATTTCTGTGGCGGCAGCCGCTGCCGGTGCGACCGGCACCGTGCACTTCTGTGAGCCGATCCCGATCTTCGCCGTGAGCTGCACGATCGCCTCCTACAACATCTCCGCGTCGGGCATCTAGTGCACATCAAGGCGCAGCTCGGGCCGAGGGTCGGGCGATGAGCGCGATCGACATCCCGACCGACTTCACCGCGCTGCACGATCGCGAGTGGGACCGACTGAGTCATCCCGGCACCTGGCTCACCGGCCGTGAACGAGTCGCGGTCGCCGCGGCGGCGCGCGGAGAGGCTGCATCCTCGCCCGCCGAAGAGGCAGCGGCGGTCATCTCCACCGCCCCAGCAACGATCACACGCGACTGGTTTGATGCGGTGCTCGCCAGGGATTTGAGCACCGAGCAGTATGTCGAGGTGCTTGGCATCGTGGCTCGGCTTCGGGCGCTCGACACCACCCGATTCGGTCTCGGCCACAATCCCCGACCACTTCCTGAGCCGCATGACGGCGAGCCCTCGCCGATCACCACGCAGGCGGTGATCGACGGGTCGTGGGTGCCCACCATCGGTGTCGCGTTCCCACCAACGATCCTCAGTGCAGTGCCACCGGAGAACGAGGCCATGTTCGACGTGCACACCACCCTGTATCTCGCGCCGGACGGCAATCCCGACGGGAACTCGATGGGCAACATGAATGCGGTTCGCGAAGGACTGAGCCGATCACAAATGGAGTTCGTCGCTGCACGAACCTCGCTGCTGAACGATTGCTTCTTTTGACTGTATGGCCACGCTGGGATGCTCCGTGCGAGCGCCCGCCATCACAACGAAGACATCAACTTGCTCGGCGTCGGCAGGCCACACGTCGATGTGGGCCTTCCAGGCGGTCGTGTGCTCAGCGCGCTGGTCGAGGCCGCTGTACTCCGTGACGGCGACGAGATGGAACGCGCTCGGACACAGGCCATCGAGGTGCTCGGTTCGGGTGCCACTGCGCGTGCGGTGCAGGTCACCGGCAACTTCGAGATGATGAACCGACTCCTCGATGCCGTCGGCGTGGGTCCGCCCGACGGCATGCTGGCGATTGGCGATGCCATCGGTGTTCCGTTGCCCGATCGGCACAGGTGAGTCAGGTGTCGCTGAAGCGAATTTCGCTCTCTTGGTCCGGGTACTTGCCCCGCTTGTCGGCGTAGAACGCTCGGAACATGTCGAGGTCTGCCTCGATATCGCCGGTCGGGACCATCGTTGGGCCGAAGCCGACGGTACGTGTCGAGTAGTCGACGAACGCGAGACCGATCGGCACCTTCGCGGCCAGCGCGATTCGGTAGAAACCCGACTTCCAATGATCGGTGTGCGACCGAGTTCCCGCCGCCGGAATCGCCAGCGCCATATGTTCGGCAGCATCGAACTCGTCGGCAAGCGACTCCACCATTCCGCGTCGCTCGTCGCGCCGCACCGGCACACCGCCCAGCATTCGCATGATGCGATTCATCGGTCCACGGAACAGTTGGTGTTTTCCGAGCCAGTTGAGGTTCTCACCGGAACTCCACGATGCCATCAAGAGACTCAGCAGATCCCAGTTCGTGGTGTGCGGCGCGCAGAGCAGAACGTAGGTGTCGTGTTGCGGCGGTTCGCCGACCGCCGTGAATCGAGTGATCTTGAGCATGAGCCGCGCCAATTTTCGTTTCACTTCGATCGCTGTCCGTTCCGAGTGCGGACCCGCCTGCTCGAGTCGTTGTCAGTCTCTCATGGATTCCGGCTGTGCACCTCGTCGTCTGATCAGACCGAGAACTACCGTTGAAACCATGGCAGAGCGAGCCGATCGGCAAGTCACCCATCGCAGTCACGTCAGCTACATCGACAAGTCTCGCGAGTACTACGAAGCGTCTGGATATGACCAGCCCTACCGTTGGGCTGCGTTCAACGAAGCGCCTTTCACGCCCCTGACGAAGCCGCTGGCCGAGTGCAACGTCGCCGTGATCACGACGACGTATCTCCATCATCATGATTCAGCGCACGGAGCGCCCGCCACCGACAAGGTGGTGTATCACCATCCTGTTGCGGACCGACCGGAGCGGATGTTCACCAGCGATCTGTCGTGGGACAAGCAAGCAACGCATACCGATGACCCCGAGAGCTTCCTGCCGCTCGGAGCATTGACCGCACTCGTCGAGGACGGCAAGATCGGCCAGCTCAATCATCGGTTCTTCGGCGTCCCCACCGAATACAGCCAACGCCGTACCGGTCTTGATGCCGCAACGATTGGCGAGTGGTGTGCCGAAGATCAGGTTGATATCGCCCTCCTGGTCCCGCTTTGACCGGTGTGTCACCAGACCGTGAGTCTGGTTTCGCGTCACCTTGAAGCAGCTGGAATCCCCACCGTGGTGATCGGGAGCGCCCGCGACATCGTCGAAGAGTGTGGTGTCGCTCGCATGCTGTTCGTCGACTTCCCGCTCGGCAATCCGTGTGGCAAGCCAGGTGACCGGGCGATGCAGCAATCGATCATCTCATTGGCTCTCGACGTGGTCGACACCGCAATCGCGCCCCGCACGACGGTGCAAGCGCCCGTGCATTGGGGATCAGACAACTGGAGGAGCGCGTTTATGGAAGTCGGCGACCACAACATCGAGGCACTCCGTGCCGCAGGCGCCAAGCGCCGGGAAGCGCAGGTCACATCGTGAGCAACGGACGCATCGCCGGCAAGATCGCACTCATCACGGGCGGCGCCCGCGGCCAGGGCCGCCAAGAGGCTGAACGGTTCGCCGCAGAGGGCGCGACGGTGTACATCACTGACGTGCTCGACGACGTCGGCGCGGCAGCAGCCGATGAGTTGGGCGACGCGGTCACATTCCTGCACCACGACGTCACCAGTGAGGATGACTGGGCCGCCGTGATCGCTGGGATCGTCGAACAACACGGCCGCATCGACATCCTCGTCAACAACGCAGGGATCTTCTCGATGACCGCCGCGCTCGATACGTCAATCGAAGCGTGGAATCAGATGGTGGCCATCAACCAGACCGGTGTCTTCCTCGGCATCCGAGACGTCGGCCGGGTGATGTGCGAGCAAGGCTCGGGCAGCATCATCAACATCTCATCGATCGCAGGGCTGGCCGGCGTCGGGCGGGCGCACGCCTATGCGGCAACAAAGTGGGCCGTACGCGGGATGAGTAAGTCGGCCGCGATCGAGTTTGCCGCGCATGGCGTCCGCGTCAACTCGGTGCATCCAGGCATCATCGACACCGACATGCTGCGCGAGTTCGGTGGCAACCTCGAACGCATCACCGAGTCGATCCCTATGGGTCGCACCGCTTCTGCCGACGAGGTCGCGAATGTCGTGCTGTTCCTCGCCTCTGAAGAGGCGTCGTACTGCAGTGGGCACGAGTTCGTCGTCGACGGTGCCATGAACGCATGACCGCGGTGCTTCCCGAAGGACTCCTCGCTGCCGGCGCTGTGTGCGGTGAACTTCTTCGCGCGCGTGGCGAGACCGTGGCGACCGGCGAGGGCAGTTGCGGTGGACTGATTTCCACCGCGCTACTCGCCGTACCTGGTGCATCGGCGTACTTCCTCGGAGGCAGTGTGATCTACACCAAGCACGCCCTCGACGGTCTCCTCACGGGCCAGGTCGAACGGCCACCAAAACTGCGCGGCGCATCTGAACCCTGGGTGATGCATCTCGCTGAAGCTGCGCGCACGCACATCGGCGCAACATGGGGCATTGGCGAAGGCGGCGCGACTGGCCCCTCAGGCAACCCGTACGGCGACCCGGCCGGGCACGCTTGGGTCGGCGTCTCGGGCCCCGTCGACGCGTCACGACACGTCCTCACCGGCGACGATGATCGCGCCGCAAACATGGTGGCGTTCGCCATCGCCGGCCTCGATCTTTTCGCCGACACCCTGCGATCCGCCTGAGCCTTAGTCGGCGTCGGGCAGCGCTTCGTCGGGCAACTTGCGAACCTTGGCGCGTCGTTTGCGACGTGTGGGAATCATGCTCCGCATCTCTTCGAGCTTGCCGAAGCAGAGCAGCCGGTCCTCGCCTTCGAGAGTTCGACTCTCCTTCGGGTTCGGGATGACGGCGTTGCCGCGGTGCAAGGTCAGCACGGTGATGTCCCGCTCGCGGAGACCCGATTCTGCGAGCGTCTGCCCGACAAACTCCGAACCTTCGGGCACGTGGACTTCGGCGACGCCGTACCCAGTGCTGACGGTGAGTCGTTGCCGGACGTCGAGTTCCGGAAACGCCACCTGGTTGGCAATGTGGTCGATGATTGCGCCCGCGATATCGAGTTCGGTGGCCCGTTCGATGCCTTCGAGCCCAGGCGATGAGTTGACCTCCATCACGAGTGGACCCTCATTGCCTTCGAGCATGTCCACGCCCGCAACTCGGAGGCCCATGATCTGAGCCGCCCGCACCGCGGTGCGTTCGTACTCCTCGGTCAGTTCGACTGCCTCAACCGAGCCGCCGCGATGGACGTTCGACCGAAACTCATCGCCCTGTGCGGTTCGACGCATCGCACCGACCACGCGGTCGCCCACAACCAGCGCACGAATGTCACGGCCCTTGCTCTCAGCGATGAACTGTTGGATCAACACGTTCTGCTTGGTGCTCTGCAGCGTTTCGATGATTGCCTCGGCCACTTTGATGTCCGGCGCCAGAATGACGCCGATTCCCTGGGTTCCTTCGAGCAGCTTGATGACGACGGGCGCGCCCCCGACCAACTCAATGGCTGGGAGGACATCTGCCTTGTCGCGAACGAACGACGTGGCCGGCATCCCGATGTCGTGTCGGCTGAGAATTTGTGTCGCCCGGAGCTTGTCGCGCGAGTTCGCGATGCCGTTCGAGGTGTTCGGTGTGTAGACGTCCATCTGTTCGAATTGACGGACCACCGCAGTGCCGAAATAGGTGACCGAGGCACCGATCCGGGGCAACACCGCGTCGTAGTCACTGAGCTGTTTGCCCCGGAACTGCAGGTCCGGCTCGTCGCCTGCAAGATCAATGGCGAACCGCATCGTGTTGAGCACCTTGCAGTCGTGCCCACGCTCCAACGCTGCGATCTTCAACCGCTGTGTGCTGTATGCCTGCGGTGACCGGGACAAGATGCCGAGTTTCATGAGAAGTCCTGACTGGAGCGTCGTCGACGGGCCGACGCGGCCGCCGTCTCGATGGCGTCGACGTCGGAACCGACATCGGCGATGTGGACGATGGCGTCGCCCTGGTTGACGAGCGGTTGCCGCGAGTGGCCGATCACCAACCCCGTGCGATTGGCCTTCATCGAACTGACTCGAACGCCGACCGAGTCGTGAATGGTCGCGAGCGTGTCACCTCTGGCGACGGCATCGCCGAGACCGACGTGCATCGACGCAATGCCGCTGCGCCGCGCCCGCACCCAGCCACTTGAACGGCTCTCGACCGGCACCGGGAGCACCTGCACGTCATCGTCGTCGATCATGTCGAGTTGATGCAGTACTCGTCGAATGCCGCGACTCCCGACAACAGCGGCCTCTTCGTCGATCCGCCAGGCTTCGCCGCCTTCAAAGAGCAGCACCGTCGCCCCCGCCGCAGTGGCCGCAGCCCGCATCGATCCGTCACGCAACTTTGCATGCAGCATGAACGGCGCACCGAACGCCTCGGCCAGCGTGCGCGTGGCCGGGTCATCGAGATCGGCACGGATCTGCGGGAGGTTCGTCCGATGATCGGAGCCAGTGTGCAAGTCGATCCCAACGTCACAGCGCTGCACGATCTGCTTCATGAACAGGTTGGCGATCCGTCCGGCAAGCGAGCCGTGTTCCGATCCGGGGAACGATCGGTTGAGGTCGCGACGGTCTGGCAGATATCGATCTCCGCTGAGGAAGCCATGGACGTTGACGATGGGAACGGCGAGCACGGTGCCACGCAGCTTGCGGGGATCGAGGTTGGCGAGCACCCGACGGATGATTTCGACACCAGCAACCTCGTCTCCGTGCACCGCCGCACTCAGCCAGACCGTCGGTCCGTCGACCGGTCCGTGCAAGACCCGCAGCGGGAGGGAGATATGCGTCCCGGTGACGAGACGTGAGACAGGTAGCTCACCCGTTCCCGACCGTCCGCCAGCCACTTCCAGATCGCCGATCCGGAAGGGTTCGCGGCGTGGGGGCCGTCGAGTCGCAGCGTTCATGTCTTTCCTTGATTACGTCGACGTACCGCTTTCGACGGTTTGCCGCCGAGGTACGACGCTGCAGGATCGACCAGAAAGCCCTGTTCGAGTGCTTCGCGGCCGACCAGCATGCGGAACCCCATCTCATCGCGTCGCGTGAGCGTGACTTCGGCATCAACCCGGCGGCCGGCAAGCACGAGACACGCCCGCACGACGGGCCGGTCGGACCGCGTTCCCGACGAGCTGGTGATGGTCCGATGATCGATTCTGATCGCTTCGACGACGGCGACATCATCGTCGGAACGCTGCCAGGGTTGCACCGCGAACCGGACCCATTCGACCTCGTCGCGCTCGAACAATTCGAGATCGAACGCATGGAGCGCCGAGGTACGAGCACCCGTGTCGATCTTGGCCTTGATCGCGTCGACGCCCCAGTCGGGAAGCCCAGCCCACTCTCTCCACCCGACTGTGGTCGAGCCTGGACGTGTCATGGCTGAAGTGTGCCACGATCCATCGCAACGCAGACCCGTTTCGTAGTGTTCTGACCATGACGCGTCGAACCGTTCACGACCTGGTTGCCGAAGCAAAGGCTGACATCGAGGAATTGACTGCCGAGCAGGTCAAGGCGGAACTCGACGCCGGGACGGCGATGCTCATCGACATCCGCGATATTCGCGAACGTGTCGAGAAGGGCGTGATTCCCGGCGCTGTCTCCGCGCCGCGTGGGATGTTGGAGTTCTGGTTCGATCCAGAGAGCCCGTATCACCAAGACCGCTATACGCCCGAGGGTCGATACATCTTCCACTGCGCGAGCGGGTGGAGATCTGCCTTGGCGGCGCAGGTCATCGGCGAGATCGGCTTCACCAACGTTGCTCATCTCGAGACCGGTTTCACCGGCTGGGTGGAAGCTGGTTACGACATCGATGACATCACGGACACTTCCAAGTGGATCAAGCGTCCCTGACGCCGGTCGATCGCGCCCGCACGCTGGCTGACAAGGTGCTGGCTCGAGCGGCTGAATGTGTCGACCGCGACGCGATCATCCCGACGACGCACTTCGCTGCGCTGGCCGAAGCTGGGTTGTTTGGGATCCTCGGGCCCCTCAACGCCGGCGGATCCGACCTGTCGGCTCATGAGACTCGGCGCGTCATCGCCGCAATCGCTGGTGGCTGCGGCGCAACGTTCTTCGTGTGGGTCCAACACCACGGCGTCGTGCGCGCGTTGCGCGGCTCGCAAAACACACACCTGCGTGACTCGTACTTAGCGCCGCTGTGTGTCGGGCAGATGATCGCCGGGGTTGCGTTCGCTCATGCCCGACGAATCGGGCCGGCTGCAGTGCGCGCAACACGCGTCGCCGGAGGCTGGCGGTTCGATGGGTTCGCTCCGTGGACCACGTCCTGGGGCATTGCCCAACGGTTCGTCGTTGTCGGCGAGAGCGATGCCGGCGAACTCGTCTGGGTGATGATCGATGGGAAGACAACCAGCGGGATCACCCCGCGCCACCTTGAACTCCCAGTCCTCGCCGCCACCGGGACGGTTGCGTTGGAATTCAACGGGTTCGTGGCGGCCGACGCCGACGTGATGACGATCATCGATGCGGGCGAGTGGCGAGTCGCCGATCGTCTCACCAGCTCGATCGGACAGACCGCTGCACTGGGGGTCGCCGAACGCGCCGTGTCGCTGCTCGCTGGCACCACCGAGCGCGGCGATGGAAACGACCTCGATGTTGAGGAGGCCCGCAGTGCATTACTTGAGCTCCTCGATGGCTGCTGGGCCGACGATGACCAGCTGGTTTCGGAGATGTCCGCGCCGATCAACGACCGTGAAACATGGATCCGCGAGGCCAGCCTGCATCGGGCCCGCTGCCTTGAGATGGCGCGCACCGCGACCACCGTGCTCCTCGCGGCTTCTGGCGGCGGCGGTCTGGATCTTTCTCACCCGGCCCAACGGCTTGCCCGCGAAGCGATGTTCTACGTCATCCAGGCCCAGACCGCCGACGGCAGGTCTGCCACGCTGCGTGCTCTCACATCCTGAGTCGGCGACGTCGGCATCTCTGTGACAGCCCGGCGCGACGATCGCGCCGATGGCCACCAACGCAGAGCTCCAGCATCTTGCCGCAAACACGTTGAGCCCCGACCCGCGCACGGCGTTGAGTGCGTGCCGACGGCTCAGCACCGAGGAGCTGCCCTGGCTCACCGAGCGGGCCGTGCACCGCGCTCGACGGCAAGGCTGGTCATGGCGGATCATCGGCCAGTTGCTCGGCGTCTCAGGCCAGGCGGCACGCAAACGCTTCGTCCACCTCGACCGCCCGGCTCCGCCATCGCTGGATCGCCGCCCTGAGCGATGGGCCGAGACCGAGCATCGTTCCTTGGCAGCACACGCCCGACAGCTTCGTCTCGCCGCCGACCTCGCAGCATGGGAACGCAGCGGCGTCGACATCGTGCCGTGGTGACCCGCCTCGCTCTTCCATCAATCAAACGAGCGACAGCTCGTGACGTTGTGGAAGTTGACAACCGCGGTTGTCAACAACGACAACCCCTCTTGCGAATTGCGCCGCGCTTGTCCCCCGCTGGCGGGTCAACTCGTTGTTGACTTCTCCGTCGCCGCCGTCTTCGTCGCTGCCGTCTTCTTGGTTGCTGTCTTCTTCTTGGTTGCTGTCTTCTTCTTGG